>JAFYNA010000107.1 GCA_017549925.1 Clostridia bacterium
AAGCACCCCAAAAACGAAAAACTCCGCGAGAGCCACCGAATGGGTTGGCTTTTGCGGAGTTTGATTTTTTAGCTATTCTCGATGATGTCTACGATGCGGCGCATGGATTCTTTATATTCCGCGTCGGAGGAGTTCTTGAAGATCAAGAGGTCGTCAAGGACATCCGGATCGTCAAGGGCAGAGGGGATATTAAAGTTCACGCCCTTGATGTACTCGTCCCAATTCTGGAGCTTCCAGGTATCTCTGTCGGAATTGCGGTCGATCATACGCTGCTTACAGACCTCGGGAGAGGTCTCAACCCAGATCACGGTGAGCTTGGTGTTCAGAGTGATGAGTTTTTTCTTCAAATTTGCGATATAATCGTGGTCACGTACCTCACTGGTGAAGGGGGCGTTGATGAGAACGATATCATCATACTTCAACGCTTCGTAAGCCAGATCAAGCACGGTAGTGTATTCCACGTCGCGGATGTACTTGTAGAAGAACTCGGAGCTACGGTTATAGGGCTCCCCTGCTACCTGAAAGATCACCTTGGACAAGGGGATCAGGGTATCTTTATCTAAATAAACCACGTGGCGGAGATTTTCCGCAAGCTTCTTGGAAATATACGTTTTTCCGCACGCGGGAGGTGACGTCACCAGGATCAAGCGCTTCATTTTTGAAATCCTTTCTGCTTTGAACTGTTTTAAGTATAGCACACTTTCTGCGGTTTGTCAAATATTTTCACTTTTTTTGGAAGAATTTTTCCAAAGGCTATTGAACCGTGGAGAATTTTGTGTTACACTATATGGGCAAAAGTATATTAGATGGAGGAATTCACATGAAACTTATCGTTTGCGAAAACTATGATGAAATGTCCTTGGAAGGCGCGAAGATCATCGCTGACCTTCTGAAGAACAAGCCCGATTGCATTCTGGGTCTGGCTACCGGTTCTACCCCCGTTGGTATGTACAAAGAGCTGGCTAAGATGAACAAGGCAGGCGAGATCTCCTTTAAGGACGTTACTTCCTACAACTTGGACGAATACTATCCCCTGGCTCCCGATCACGATCAGAGCTACCGTTACTTCATGAACCAGAACCTGTTCAACAACGTGGACATCGACATTGCAAAGACCCACGTTCCCGACGGTCTGGCTGAAGATCCCGCAGCTATGGGCGCGGCTTACGATGCTGAAATCGAGGCTGCAGGCGGTATCGATCTGCAGGTTCTGGGTCTTGGCCCGAACGGTCACATCGCTTTCAACGAGCCCGAGGAAGAGCTGTACGTTGGTACTCACCTCACCGGTTTGACCGACAGCACCATCGAGGCTAACTCCCGCTTCTTCGCCAGCAAGGCTGACGTTCCCACTCAGGCAGTTACCATGGGTATCGGCACCATCATGAAGGCTAAGAAGATCGTGGTTCTTGCCAGCGGCAAGGCTAAGCACGCTGTCATCGAGAAGATGATGGACGGCCGTATCACCACTCAGGTTCCCGGCACCATTCTGAAGTGCCATCCCGACGTGGTTCTGATCTGCGACAAGGCAGCAATGGAAGGCTAATTACAAGCTGTATATGCAAAGAAGCGGTTCACAGGTGTGAACCGCTTCTTTGTTTTACAATTGTTTGGAAAACAGCTCGTCTAAGGTGACGGAGAACAGATTGGCGATAGGCAGGAGCAACGGGAGGTCAGGATAAGAACGACCTTGCTCCCACTTGGAAACCGCCTGCACTGTTACGCAAAGAGTTGTTGCCACCTCGCGCTGTGTCATACTCCGCCGAAGACGGAGCTTACGGATATTTGATCCGATCTGAAGTTCCATTTACAGACCTCCTGTGATGATGTGGGGGTGCCGCACACAGGGTTTCTGCATGATTTGCTCGCTACACGCGCTTTTGCACGCAAAAAATTGAGTACCTAAGCGTTTAGTAGGCGAGCAATACGGCACGGTTTGAAGACCAAATGGTCATATTGCTTCGCCTCCTTTCGTTTTGTAATGTTATACGGGAGAAACGGCGGCTGCAGTCCGTTCGTCTCTCAGGTATGGCTTGATTGTAGCAGAAGAAATAGGGTTTGTCAAGAGGGCGGGAGTATACCGTTGGTTGAATTACAGAGTCAAGGTGTCGTACACTTCCCCGTCCAGATCCTTCCAAAGGAAGGTGCCGTTCTCGTAAATCATATAACTGTTCCGAGAGCCCATCTTGGGGATGGAAACGGAGCCGGGGTTGAGGATGCGGATATCGCCGCAGGTTCCGTTCTCGGGAATATGGGTATGTCCGTGGAGCAGGATCTCCCCGGTCCCCATGGGGGGCAGATTCTCCCGGTTATAGCGGTGGCCGTGGGTGGCGAACAGAGTGTGTCCGTCCAGCTCCAGGATGCAGTAATCCGCTAAGATGGGAAACTCCAGCACCATCTGATCCACCTCGGTATCGCAGTTGCCGCGAACACAGAGGAGCATATTCTTACGGTCGTTTAAGAATTTCGCTACGGCGGAGGTATCGTAAAGCTCCGGCAGGGCGTTGCGGGGACCGTGGTACAGCAGGTCGCCCAAAAGCAGGATCTTATCGGGCTGTTCGGCCTCGACGCGTTGTGCCAGCTTTTCCACGAAATAAGAAGAGCCGTGAAGGTCGGATGCAATGAGTAGTTTCATAAAATGCCTTTCATTATATTTCGGTGGAGCCGGAGAGTTCAAGATAGAGGGTATATCCCAATACAGTCACAGTGGTGTAGTCTTCGGAGAATTCCCAAGAAAGAGCGAGAGAGTCCCCCGTTTCGAATGTAGCACACAATGCGTTGCTTTCCCCATCACCCCACAGATCAACGGAACAGCTGCCGTCCAAATAAAAGTGAAGGTATACACATGTATAGTCTTCCACGTAAAGGGAAAGCATGTCTTCGTAATCAATGACTTCGCAGGAAGTACCGTTGATCGTATAAGAGCCGTCAACTTCCTCGATGGTGTAAGAACCAAAGTTTTCGATGGTATAAACGTTCCCGTCTTTTGTGTAGACTGTATCCACACTAATACCCACAAAAAAGCCATCTTCCTCGATGTACATATATTGCTCTTCATCCTCTGAATAATAATAAATAAGATCAGAGGAGGTATAGAACAGATCGGGATAGGTCTCTTCAATTTTTGCGTAGAACTCTTCCTCGTCGTAGTCCAGGATCTTATCGTCGTAGGGGAAGGTAAGGTCTACCGTCTCTTCGGTAACGGACATCTGCACGTCGTAACGGGCGGTGACACCCATCATGCTCATTTCCATGACGAGAACCAGATCGGTGGTGTTCCCCTCGGTGGTGACAGACATGGAGAGATTCAAGGGAATCGAGAAGGAGAAGCCTTCCATTTCCATGTTCACGGTAAGCTTGCCTTCCGCAATGGTAGCGTTTGCTTCTTTGGTAACGGTCAGATCGATCTCCATCTCTGCGCCCTCGGAGGGAATATTGCCCTTGATGGTGGTTCGATCTTGGGTTGCAGTGATAATCATCTCCATGGTGGTGAGATCGTCCTGCTTGCGCAGAATTTTACAGGTAACGGAGGTTTCCCCCGCATTGCTGTCAAAGGAAATGCTGTCCTTCAAGGTCTCGCCATCAAAGCCCTCCAGCAAAAACTTTTGGAAGGTCTTGCCGTCGGTGGTGACGGTAAGCACGGCTTTGTTATAGTTAACTTCCCCGTCGTCCCCTGCGCTGAGCTCGCCCAGGAGGCCGTCATCTCCGCCTACCATACCAAGAGTTTCGCCCATGGTTTTGTCGATCTCCGCCCAAAGCTCGGCGGCAGACTCCCCTTCCAAGACGAGAGAGAAGACCGGATTACCGTCCTTTTCGGTGACGATCATGTTTTTTTCGGGGTCGGCAAACTCTTCAATGACGCTCATAAAAGAATCTGCAGAAATGCCGCCGTCACCTTCATCGGAGAAACCGGGGATATCCAGAGGAGGTGTGAGGTAATTTGTCTCCATATCCTCTGCGCGGAAAACACCGTCGGGATACATATCGGGGTACTGGATGTACTCCTTGCCGTCCTTGCTCCAATTGACGATGGCAATGGAAACGCCGTCCAACACGTAGGCCATCTCGGTTTTGGAAATGCCGTCCTTCATAGTCATATCGCCGCGGATAGAGGTGGATTCAGCCTCCATGCCCTCACCCTGAGACACGGTCATGCTAATGGTTCCCGTGCCTTCTTTTACGGAAGCAGAGAACTCGGGGAAGAGGATGGGAGCAATAGAATCATAAGTAGCGGCAAGCTCCTCCGAAAGAGCCTGCAATTGCTTCCAGGGGGTATCGGGAGCAGGTGTGCTTTCATCACCCGAGGGTGTTGCCGGAGTTGTTTGGCAAGCCGTCAGCAATAAAAGGGTGAAAACGAGAAGCAAAGAAAACGTTCTTTTCATGGTAGTTCCTCCTTTTAGCCATGAGATTGGTAAAATTTGACCGAGGTACGGTACAACATCAGTATAGCACACAATCACACGATTGTCAATAGAGTTTCTGTAATTTTTGCAAACATTTCAAACTGTTTACATTTTATGGGCTTCCAACCATGCGGCGATCTCCTTGGCAACCTCGCCCATGCTTCCTTCGTCGTAAGGCAGAGGGATGCCTGCGGCGCGGACGGCTTCCTCGAAGGTGACGGTGCCTCCTAGATCAACAAAGGCGAGGTAACGCTTCCAGGCGTCTGCGGGATCCTTCAAGGACAATGTCCAGAAACGGAAAGCAACAGCCTGAGCCATGCAGTAATCAATGTAATACAAGGGGTGGAGATAGATGTGGAGCTTGAACTGCCAGCCCGAGCCTCTGCCGTAGAAGGGCAGATCCTCCTGGTGGAGGTGGGGGCGGTATTTCTTCTCCAGATCCAGCCATACCCGGTTACGCTCATCGGGGGTGAGGTTTTCGTTCTCGTACATGATATGCTGGAACTCGTCCACCATACAGCCGTAAGGAATAAAGGACAGAGCGTTGGCGGCGTGAACGTACTCGTACTTGGCGGTATTCTCCCCGAAGAAGAGATGGTGGAACTCCTGGGTGAGGAATTCCATGCTCATGGAATGTACCTCGCAGGCCTCCATGGTGGGAGACTGAGCGTAGAGGGGCAGATCATTCTTGAAGGCGCGGAAAGCGGCGAAGGCGTGACCTGCCTCGTGAGTCAGCACGTCTACGTCATCCGCGGTACCGTTGAAGTTGGAGAAGATGAAGGGAGCTTTGTAATCCTCAATGGTGGAGCAATATCCGCCGGGCGCCTTGCCCTCCTTGCTCAGCACGTCAAGAAGCTGATTTTCGTACATAAAGTCGATGAACTCCGCGGTTTCGGGGGTCATTTCGTCGTACATCTTCTTCCCCGCCGCCAGAATATCGTCGGGAGTGCCCTGGGGCAGAGCATTGCCGTCGGCAAAGAGAAAATCGTGGTCGTAGAGGTGGATCTCATCCACGCCGATGCGCTTCTTTTGATCCTCCTTGGTCATGGTGACTACGGGAACTAGATCCTCGGCGATCTGCTTGCGGAAGGCCTTCAGCTCGTTATAGCCATAGCAGTTTCTGCCCAGGCGGTCGTAACCCAGCTGAAGGTAGTTTTCGTGACCCAGCAATCTTGCTTGGGCGTTACGGTTCTTTACCAACTTATCGAAGATGGTGTCAAGCTCTTCTCTGTGGGCATCGAAGAAGCCGCCTTCCTTTTCGAAGGCCTTCTTGCGGATGGCTCTGTCGGGAGACTCCTTGTAAAGGCCAAGCATGGGCAGAGGGATGGTCTCCCCTTCCCATTCCACGGTGGCGGAGGCGTACAGCTCCTGGTAGGCGGATTCCAGCTTATTGGCCTCCTGCATCAAGGGGACCAGCTCCTCACGGAAGGAACGGACGGAGATCTCCAGATTTTTGAAGAGCAATGTTCCAAGCTCTGCTTCCAATTCCTTGCGGAAGGGAGATTCCATCAAAGCAAGATCAACGGCTTGGGCAGGGCCTTGGAGAAGGGGGCTCTGTTCATCAAGGAAGGTTTTCTCTGTGTTGTAGAATTCGTCCTTGGTGTTCAAGGTAAAGCGGATGTATGCCAGAGAGGCCATGGAATAGAAGTGTGCCTGCTCTTTCATCAAATTGCGGTAGATGTTCAGCACGGTTTGTGCATCGGGGGCGGTTTTGATCCCTTCCTCTGCAGTTTTGCACAGGGTGATCATCGCATCCACATTGGGACGGAGGTATTGCATTTCGGTGAATTTCATGGTTACGTTCCTTTCGTAATGGGTTTCACGTAGGCGGCGAAGGCGGAGGGGATGGCGTATTTTCCTGCCAATTCCTCGGCACTTGCCATGATACGTTGCTGAGTCTCTTCAAAGTAGCCCGTCATCAGATAGGCTGTCATGTGCCATTCCACGTGGGTAAAGACGTGGGTGGCGGGAGCAAGCATCTCGATATGCAGGGGCTGGAAGCCGTTTTCTCTGGCGAAAGCCACCGCTTGGTCGCGGTCTAACGTCCCAAGCTCGTTTGGCAGCTCGTAAAGCCCTGCAAGCAAGCCTTTCTCCGGACGGCGGCGGATCATATAGCGGTCATGTTCTTTCAGCAGAAGCACGGTACGATGCTCTATACGGCGGGCCGCTTTTTTGGAGCGGACGGGCAGGACTTGGGTCTTCTCCTCGCGGGAGGCGATGCACCAAGGCCCCATGGGGCAAGATGCACAGCAGGGCTCGGTATTGGGCCCGCAAAGGGTAGCTCCCAGCTCTATCATGGCCTGGGTGAAATCCCCGGGAGACCGGGCGGGACAAAGCTGTAAGACCGCTTCCTCCGCAGATTTCTTTGTATGGGGATCCATGATGTCCCGACTGTCCCCGGCGACACGGGAAAGAACACGCAGTACGTTGCCGTCCACAGCGGGTGCGGGAATGCCGAAGGCGATGGTTGCGATAGCTCCTGCGGTATAGCTTCCGATACCGGGAAGCTTTTGAAGCTCTTTGTAATCTGCGGGAAAACTTCCACCGTAGTCCTCCGTCACGCGGATGGCGGCTTTTTTGAGGTTGCGGGCGCGGCTGTAATAGCCCAAGCCCTCCCAAAGCTTCATCAGACGGGTGTCATCTGCCTCTGCCAAGGCGTATACGTCGGGAAAGGCTTCTAAGAAGCGGTGAAAATAGGGCTTGACCGCTTCCACACGGGTCTGCTGGAGCATGATCTCCGAGATCCACACCCGATAGGGAGTAACATCCTTGCGCCAAGGAAGGTCGCGGGCGTTTTTGCGATACCAAGTCAAAAGGCTTTCCACCGCTTCGGGAGGCGGGAGTTGATATTGATGGCTCACGGTTCTCTCCCCTCTCTCAGCAGGGTGAGGACTTCCTCATCCGTCAGCTGTTTGCCGTCCTGCTCGAAGGGAAGGCGGAAATCGCATCCCGTTTTCCAAGCGGAACAGCCGTATGCGGTCTTACCCTTGATAATAGGGCTGTTACATTTGGGGCAGAGCGGTATGGTTTGCTTTTTAGGCTTCTTGCGGTCGTCGAAGGAGAAGACGGCTTTTTTATTTTCGTCCAAAACCAGACGGGCAGCAAAGGTGTTCCCCGTCTTTTTGGAGATGAATCCCTCGATGGGATCGGTCTTGCCGTCTACAAGAAGCTTGCGCAGGTTGGCGGCGGAGATGGCTTTTCCGCAGATATAGGTGTTGACGCTGAACTTACAGCCCTCCTTGTAGCCCGAACAGCCGTAGAAGGAGCGCATTCTGCGGATCTCGTTTCCGCAAAGGGGGCAGGAACCCAGAATGTCGCCGAAGTAGCCGATGTCGTTGCTTCCCTCTCCCGCGCCCATGGCGGCAGAGATCTTCTCTTTGGCAAGGGCAACGCTGTCGGAAACGGTGATCTTGCCGCGGAACACGCTTTTCAGCGCTTTGCCAAGCTCTGCAGTCTTGAATTTATCCATGACCACGCCCAGATTTTCCAAGGATTCCACCAAGAATTCTCCGCCGGGGAGGATGGTATAGGTATCCTTCTTCAGCTCGATATAACCGCTATGGCGGGCGTTGTCAATGATGCCTGTACGGGTGGCCTCGGTGCCCAGCTCCAAGCCCTCGAACATGGCGCGGTAATCCTCGGTATCGTCCTCTAAAACGGTATCGTCGGCAGTTTCCGCCGCTTCCTTTGCCGCCGCCTTTTCCTCGCGGAAGGGGTTCTTCAGGTAGTTGTTCAGGGTCTCGATGGTGAAATGCTTGGGCGGAGAGGTCTCCTTTTCGGTGGGCTTGAAGTCAATAACCACTTGGTCTCCCTTTTGCAAAGGAGGCAGTACCTTATCCTTTTGGGTGCGGTCGTCGTATTTCGTCCAGCCCGGCTCTAAGATCACGTTACCCTTTAAGGTAAAGGTCTCTAAATTCCCCACGGCGATGGTGATCTCGGTTTTGGAGATCTTGCAGGGTTCTGCGCAGAACACGGCGATGAAACGGCGGAACACCGTGGAATAGACTTGGTTCTCCCGTTCGGACAGCACGCCCTTGGCGGGGATCTTATAGGTGGGGGTCAAGGCGGAGTGGGACTCGATCTTGCTGTCATCGAAAATGGTCTTGCTATCCTTGAATTCAACGGGATAGCCCAGCTTTTTGCAGTTGCCCAGGATGGTCTTGATCTTATCCTTCTCTGCGGTGGCCAGATATTCGGAGTTGGTACGGGGATAGGTGAGGTAACCATCCTCGTAAAGCTTTTGGATGATGTCCAGGGAATCCTTCATGGACATTTTGTATTTCTTACCCAGCACATTCTGGAGCTTGGAGAGAGAATACAGCTTGCCCGGGGGGAGGGTGGACTTTTGGTTCTTGACCGCGGTGACTACCGCGCCGGCTTGATTATATTTGGCACAGAGGGCCTCCGCCTTGGGGGCGTCCTCCATGTCGAACTTCTGCTTGGAGTGAAGCTCCACCACTTCCCCCTTGGTCTCTTCCTTGCTGGAAATGGAAAGATACTTTCCGGGGACAAAGTTGCGGATGGCCATATCCCGCTCGTAGATTGCCTTGACGATGGGAACGATAACGCGCCCTACCCGAAGCAAGGTTCCCGTACGGAGGGTAGCGTAGCGGGTAAGGTTGACGCCGTAGAGCCAATCGATATAGGTGCGGGCAAAGCCCTCGTCGGCAAGGTTGTCGTATTCCGACTCGTCCTTCATATCCGCCAAAGCGGCACGGACGGTCTGAGGGGTCTGGTCGGGAAGCCAAAGGCGCTTGAGGGATTTCCCGCTGACGCCTGTATGAGTGATGCAGAGGCGGACGATGATCTCGCCCTCCCGGTCGGAGTCTCCCGCGTTGACGATGGTATCCACGTCCTCTCTTGCGCAGAGGGAGGAGATGATGCCGAACTGCTTCTGCACGCCGCTGTCCACCGTTTTTTTATCATCCCCTTTGCGGAGTTCAAACCGAAACCGCTCGGGGAAGCAAGGCAGGTTCTCCATGGTCCAGCCGGTTGCACCGAGGGGGGCCGGAGAATAGGTCTCGATATCGCAGAGAGAGAACAGATGACCAAACGCCCAGGTAACCAGATAACCCTCCCCTTCCAAATAGCCGTCACGGCGTTTTAAATCGCCGATGGCGGAGGCTATGTTACGGGCGAGGCTGGGTTTTTCGGCAATGATGAGGATCATAGGAGACACCTCCTTTCTGCAAGAAGTGGGATAAAAGAATTATGAAACGGTAATATCAAAGGTCATCTCAAAGGTTCTGTTCCAGGGGTAACGGAAGTTGGAGGTAGCCACGGTGGCGTGGTCGGATTCTCCGTAAGGAGCCAAGGAGGTGACGATGGGGCTTTGGTTGATACGCTGAAGGATGGTGGCAACGGAGCAGATTCTGCCTGCATTGCCGGAGGACTCCACACTGCCGCCGTGAGCTTTGTAGAATACGTCCTTGACGTAGGCAAAGGTCATGGACTGCAGGAAGCCCGCATCGGATTCTGCGGTGGAAGTACCGACGGCGGTAAGATAGGCATATCTTGCCACACCCTGGGAAAGGGCGATGCCCATGGCGTTGCCTGCAGTGTTCCAGGAGGAATATCCCAACAGCTTGCCCACGGGGAGACTGCTCTCCTCGAAAATGTCATAGGACAGCAGGGAGGCTTGTCCCGAAACGTCCAGCAATACGGTAGGAAGGTTCTCCTTCAAATTCTTCTGCAGTTGGGCAAAGAGCTTATCGCGGTCGCTGTTGGAGGAGCCGCGGGTGAGGATGAGTACTTGGAGGCCTTCTCCTTGGGTTTTGGTTTCTTTGACATCCAGGCAGACCAAGTGCTTCTCCACGTTGCTGGCGAGGGTGCCGATATCGAATTCGTCTGCGGCTTGGTTTTTACCGGGGCCGTAGTAAGTCAGATGCACCTCAAGGCTTCCGTACAAATGGGTTGCCATACGGGCAAGGCAACACATTCCCAGCTCGTCTGCGGCGGCGGAAAGCACCCCTCTGTCGCCGATGAGCTTGGTAAGATAGTTGATCTCGTTGGTCTGGATGGTGGTTTGGGGAGAGGAATCGTCCACACCCACGTAGATGAAATCCAGATCCTCCCCTGCGTTGCGCAGGATGTAGTCTGCGATCACCAGCTTGCGGGTTCTGGAGGCGTGGTATTTATCCAGTGCAGACTCGGGGAGAGGAGTGGACACCTTTTTGCCGTTGGCATCGTAGCGGTAGCCCGCGATGATGTTTTCCACGGTAAGGTCACTGCCGCTTAAGGGCTTACGGGCAACCTGGCCGTATTCACGGAGCTTGTAGTATTCGTCCAGCTGGTAGCCGCCGTAAGAGCCTGTGGAAGCAAGGCGCATAACCGTGTCGAAGAGGTATACGGTATTGTTTTTGCACAGATCGATGATGGTGTCGGCGATCTCGTATTCAAAGGTCAGATCGGTATTATCCAGCCAGCGGGAACCAACCAAGCCGCCGGAAAGCATCTGATCCAGAGAGATGATGAAATAATCGCAGGTCTTGTCCGCCTCCTTCAGCCAGGCAAGGAGCGCTTCACGGTTTCCCAGAGTGGAACCGTCTGGGTTGGGCTCCATGTTGTCCAAGGCGGTGCGATACAGATGCTCCTCGGGCATGAGAAGCTCCACTCCCATGGAACGGGCCAGATATTCCACGCGGTCCTTGTTCACGGGGCGATTATCCAAGGGAATATAAGCAATGGCGGGAGGGTTTAAGGGGTCGACGGTTTCCGCCTCGCTCTCAGCACCGCTTTCGGTGCTGCTTTCCCCCAGAAGGGAGGACTCCCCTGTTCCCTCGGAGACACCTTCGGAAGGTGCTGTGGGGGCGCAGGCAAAAAGAGCCGTGGCCAGCAAAGGGCATAAAAGAATGGAAAGGATGCGTTTTGCAAAAGAAAAGGACGGGTTCATCGACAGTTACCTACCTTATGAATTTACTTATGAACTTATTTCAAAGTACAGTATACCAAAAACTGAAGAAAAAAGCAATATAAAAATGAGGGTTTCGTTGACAGATAAATTTTTTTGCGATATACTGAGTTTGCTTGTCGTGAAAGTACGATTTGAATTGTTATATAGGCAGAAGGGAAAAACGAGAGGAGGAACGACGATGATGGACAAAAGAATAACTGACGACGCACGCTGTAACGACGCTCTCGCTGCCCTTACCAAAGGAGACAAGGGTGGGTTGGACGTGATCTACCGTACCTACGGACGGATGATCCTATCGGCGGCGTATCAGATCGTAGGTACAACGGAGGATGCGGAGGACGTTCTGCAGGACGTTCTGCTTCGGATCGGCGAGAACTCATCCCGTTATACGCCCGACAGCAACCCCAGAGCGTGGGTGATGGCCATCACAAGAAACGTTGCGTTGAATCTGGTGAAAAAGCGCGGAAGAGATCTGCCCTTGGAGAAGGTTGCTTCCGGGGAGATTTCCCGTCTCTCCCGAGAGGGTGTGGAGGAATCGGCAATCTTACAGGTCGCTTTGGCAAGTCTTTCCGAGGAGGAGCGGTTGATCGTCAACTTAAAGACTTACGCGGGACTTTCCCACAAGGAGATCGCTTCCGTTTTTGAAATCTCCGAGGACAGTGCGCAAAAGCGTTATCAGCGTGCCATTGAGAAGCTACGTAAATATTTTTTATAGGAAGGAGATGCACTGATGAAAGATCAACAGTTGGAAGAGCTTTTGAAAAAGCATTTTGAAAAGGAAGCGGAACATTTTTCCGTGAAGCAAACCGCAAAAGAACTACCTCCGAGAAAAAAGCCCGGCAGGTCTCCCCTTTCGTGGAAAAAATGGGTGTTGACAGCCGCTTGCTTTTTGGCGGTGGCGGGGATCCTTGCCGCCGCGGCATTGCCGGACGTGCAGGACGTTCCGGTGGTATCGGAGGCGGGAACCGAAGGGTCTACATCAAGCAATTGTGAATCGACCAACTCCGAAGTCAGCCTAAAAGATCCTGTCATCTCCGATGTCAGCCGTGAGGATCCGGTGGGAGAGTATGCGCAGCTTTACTATTATGATTATGCCGAGTATCTGCACTTTTTGGATACTGCGAAATTGCCGGAGGATTTCGTTTCTTACGAAGAGATCTCCATGCTGGGAAAATTCGACGGATTCGTTTGTCTGGATGGGACCAAAGTGGAAAAAGGCAGCTCTCTGTTCTATAGCTTCAAGACGGAAAATGGTTGGGAATGTAACGTTTACGTCTATCACGAGGAAAGAGAGAGCCTCCTTTCCCCTCTTCTCGAGGAAGTCCTGAACAAAGAAGATCTCCGCACACTCCGGGAGGAACGCAAAGGTTATTTCATAATCGACGGTATGACATACGGTTATACAAAGGGTAAATTGATCTCCGTCAAATGGGAAGACGAGGGAATTATATTCGTCTTGTATTCCAGCTATCTTTCGGAGTGTCCGGAAAGCCATCCCGCGTTCGGGCTGTTTTCGGCAGACACCGCAAAGGCTACGGCGGAATCTGTCTATACGCCCAAAAATTAAGAGTAGCAGACCTCTCATGAAAGCTCCCTTTGAAAGCGGGGAGCTTTTTTGTATTGACTTTCCAACCATGAGGTGATAGAATAGAAGAAAGTTTTCTCCTTGGAGGACAGGTATGCAGATCAACGGCTTTCAGAAATTGACCCTTTTGGATTTCCCGGGGAAGGTGGCTTGTATTGTGTTCACACCCGGGTGTAATTTCCGCTGTCCTTTTTGTCACAATGCGTCCTTGGTGACACATATTGATGGGAAACGCATTGAGGAAGAAGAGATCCTTTCCTATTTAAAGAAACGGCAGGGACTTTTGGACGGTGTGGTGGTTACCGGTGGTGAGCCTACGCTCCAGGGGGATCTGAGCGACTTTTTGGGCAAGGTCAAGGCTTTGGGGTATGCGGTGAAGTTGGACACCAACGGCACCTCTCCCGAGAAGCTG
>JAFYNA010000108.1 GCA_017549925.1 Clostridia bacterium
CCAAGCGGATCGCATCCTGGTATCCTGACTTCTTTGATCTGGTGACGGTGGATGCTCCCTGCTCCGGGGAAGGAATGTTCCGCAAATACGAGAACGCTCCCTCGGAATGGTCGGAAAACGCGCCCGCCTTCTGTGCGGAACGACAGCGGGAGATCCTGCATTACGCGGCGCAGACGGTTGCCCCCGGCGGCTATTTGCTCTACGCTACCTGCACCTTCTCCGTGGAGGAGAACGAGGGCACGGTGGAGGCGTTTTTGGGGGAGTTCCCGGAATTTGCCTTGCTGGAGCTGCCCGATCGACTGCAAAAGGTATCCTCTCCCGGCGTGAATATGCCCTTTGCCCGCAGATTTTACCCCCACCAAGCGGCGGGGGAGGGACAGTTCGTGGCGATTTTACAGCGAAGCGAGGAGGGCGTTCGCAGAGACACTCCCGCCTTTGCCGACGGAAGGGAGCATATCCCCTTGGAGGAGCTGAGGGTTCTGGAGGATTTCTTGGAAAGCACCGTGGAAAAATGCGGGGATCTGAACCTTTGCAAATACGGGAAGTATTTGTTCTCTGCCACCATGCCTGCGGCGAAGGAGAACACCTTCTCTCCCGGGGTCACCTTGGGAACGGTGGAAAAACGCCGTTTTGTGCCCCATCATCAGCTGTTTAAGTGCTACGGCGACCGTTTCTTGCGAAAGCTGGAGCTTACCCTTGAGGACAAGCGGGTGATGCAATACTTGTCCGGTGCGGAGATCGATTGCGACTTGGCAGACGGCTGGGCGGTGGTAACTCTCTGCGGCTTGCCCCTGGGTGGGATCAAGGTTTCCGGTGGAAGAGGGAAGAATCACTACCCCAAGGGGCTTCGTGTGAACGGGTTGTAAAAACTGTCTTACGTATTGACAGACACCCCCTTTTCATGTTACAATTGAATAGAAAAGTTTAACGAAAAGGAAGTCGTTTTCTGTGAGAAGATCCTATTTGCGATACTGTTGTATTTTGGTGCTGATGAGCATACTTTTGGGTATGTTCCCTTTGCCTGCGGTGTCTGCAGAGGGGGTCTTTTCTTATTTGATCGCAGAGGGCGAGGTCATCATCACCGAGTATGCCGGGGAGGAGGAGACCGTCACGGTGCCCGCCGAGCTGGAGGGACTTCCCGTTACCACCATTGGCGAGTTTGCCTTTGAGGGGGCGGGGATGAAGGAGCTGATCCTGCCGGACAGCATCCGCGTTTTGGAGGACGGCGCCTTTTACGACTGCGCCGCACTGGAGAGGGTAACTCTCGGCGGCGGCATCACCCATATCGGCGAGGTAGCTTTTGCGGATTGCGTGAGCCTGCAGGAGGTGTACTTGCCTGCGACCTTGGAGGCGTTGGGCTCGCAGGTGTTCTCCGGATGTGACAGCTTGACCGTTCTTTCCGTTGGGGAGGGCTGTGAGGCCTATTCTTCCGCCGGGAACTGCATCATCGAGACAGCCACGGGCACTCTGCTGGCAGGTTGCGGCACCTCTGTGATCCCCGACGACGGAAGGGTTACCGCCATCGCGCCCTACGCCTTTTCCTGTATAAGAAGCCTGACCGCTTTGACCATCCCGAAGAGTGTGACCGAGATTGGAGAGGGCGCCTTTGAGCGTACCGGGCTTTCCGTTCTGGCAATTCCCGCCGAGGTGACCAAGGTGGGGAAATACATCCTCCACGGAACCGAGCTTTCTGCTTTGTATTGCGGCGCAAAGGCTCGTCCCGTAGGCTGGGATAAGAAATGGGACAGCGGCGTGTCCGTTGCTCCCATCTGGGGATACGACGAGAGCTGTTCCCACACCGATCGCAGGGAGGATACGGTTGCTCCCACCTGCACACGGGAGGGAACGAAAAAGATCGTTTGCGTTTCTTGCGAAAGCCTGCTTTCCGTAGAGACACTTCCCGCTACGGGGCACACGGAGAAAACCGAGACGGTGGAGTCCTCCTGCGATAAGGCGGGCTACACCCGTGTGATCTGTACTGTATGTAAAAAAGAGCTTTCCCGCGAGACGCTCCCTCTTTCCGAGGAGCATGGGGAGCTGCGCACCGAGGCGGCTACCGCCTCTTGCACCCGCGAGGGCTATATCAACCAGGTATGTACCCGTTGTAATCGGGTGGTATCCTCCGTTGCCATCCCTCCCAGAGGGCATCAAGAAAAAACCGAGACGGTTCAGCCCACCTGCATCAAAGCGGGGTATACCCGTGTGATCTGTACCGCCTGCCACAAGGAGCTTTCCCGCACGGAGCTGCCCGCTACGGGGGTTCACTCCGATCTGCGTACCGAGACCACGCCACCCACTTGTACTGCCGACGGTGTGGAAAAACAAATTTGCAAGGTCTGCGGTGCGGTGGAGGCCACGAAGGTTCTCCCCGCCACGGGACATACCGAGAAGACGGAGACGGTTCTCCCCACTTGCGCGGCGGACGGGTATACCCGTGTGATCTGCACGGTGTGCGGCGAAGAGCTTTCCCGCACAGAACTGCCTAAAACGGAGGAGCATCCTTCCTTTGAAGAAAAGATCATCCCTCCCTCCTGTACGGTGGATGGGGTGAAGCAACAAGCTTGTACCCTTTGCGGCACGGTGGTTTCTGCCGAGACCATTCCTGCCACGGGGCATATGGAGATCACCGAGACGGTCGCTCCCACCTGCGGAGCGGCAGGCTTCACCCGCGTGATCTGTACAGTGTGCGGAGAGGAGCTTTCCCGCACGGAATTGCCCGCTACGGGTGAGCATTCTTCCTTCAAAACGGAATCTGTCCCGCCCACCTGCACGTTGGAGGGGGTGAAACAGCAGGTTTGTACCCTTTGCGGTACGGCGGTTTCTGCCGAGACCATTCCTGCCACGGGGCATATGGAGATCACCGAGACGGTCGCTCCCACCTGCGGAGCGGCA
>JAFYNA010000109.1 GCA_017549925.1 Clostridia bacterium
GGTCACATCTTCCGTTTTGGTGTTCCGCGGCGGGCACGTACGGCTCACGGATCAGCGGACGGGGGAATGTATACGCACGGAGCTTTCGCCTTTCTCCATGCCTTTTTCCGATTCCTTGGAGGCGTTTCTTGATGAAGTGGAGGAATGGCTTCCCAACTGGGAGCTGAAAGCTTCTTATCTTGCGCCTTACACCGGGAACAGATATACTTCTTCGGCACCCTCGATTTCCTTGTGTTCGGAGGGTAGTTTGCTTGAAAGAGAGTCTTTGTCTTGGGAGAATCTCCAAAACCAGTTGGATCCCGAGGGGATCGTGGATGCCATAGAGCAAGGAGAAGCCGTGGGCATCTTGACGGCAGGGGAACTGTTTTTGGAGTTGGATCTGAGCAACGGTACTTCTATTGTATTTCCCCTTTTGGATACTCTGGACGGGGAGACCTTGGGCGCGGCGGCAGTGGTGGAATCCGCGGCAGAATACGGAGAGGTTACCCTCTATCGGTGCGTGCCCGCAGAATTTTTGAATTCCCTGCGAATGCAGTTCATGATAGCTTCCAATGATTGGTTTGAACATGGCGGACTTCACTATTTCGTGAAGCTCCCGGAGGACTATCCCTGCGTGGATTGAAGAGCAACATGAAAAAAGATCCTTGCATCACCCCGATGGCAAGGATCTTTTTTGTCAAAACAACTCGTTTTCCGGGTCGATATGGGCACCGTGGAGAAGCATCTCAAAATGGAGATGGGGCTGTTCCGCCTTTTCCGCCAGGGCGGAATTCCCCACGTAGCCCAGCACTTCGCCTACGGCAAGCTGTTTCCCGGGGGCGATGCCTGCGGGCAGGTTGGGGTTCAGGTTGGCGTACACCGTCACCAAGCCGTAATCGTGCTTCACCTTCACCGTCACGCCCAAAAGGGGATCCTCCGTCACCGATTCCACCACGCCTTTGGCGTAGCAAAGCACCTCGTCCCCCGTCTCTGCGGAGATGTCGATGCCGTTGTGGGTGCGGTAGTCCTGCATGGTCTGGGAGAACACCAGCTTGTCCAAGGCGCATTCCTTGATCACCTCGCCGCCTTCAATGGGGATCACGTAGGCGGGCTCTTCCTTGATCACGGGAGCTTCGGAAGAGGTGTCCTCGGTGACACCGCTGTTCTCGCCGAACACGGGCTGTTCCTCACTCTCCTCGTCGGGCAAAGGGATCACAGTCTGCGCCTCGGAGCGTTCGGGGATGGAGATCTCGGTGAAGGAGAACTCGGGCGTACTGTAAGTGGGCAGGTTGTCGGTACTGCGGTTCAGGGCAAAAATACTTGCGGTGGCAACCCCCACGATCAAAAGTGCCATGGCCAGATAGAGATAAGCGGAATAGCGGGCTAAGCGGTTGATGATGGGTTTGCCGGATTGTTCTTGGTTTTCCTTGGGATCTAACATAAAAAACCTCCTGTTTGGTTTCGCGTTCTTAGTTTGCACCAAAGAGGAGGTCTTTATTCAAGAATTTGGTTCTGTGCCGGGAAAGTAAAAAGCAAGGATGTCCCAGGCGGTGTTGCCCTCCCTTGCCAGCAGGCTTGCGCCTCCCAGACTCATGCCCACCCCGTCCCCGCTGCCGTAGCAGGTCAGCTCCACCCCGTCCTCCGTCAGCACCGCGGAAAGAAAGGGGGATGGCAGAGACAAGCGGGCGGCGCATTCCGCTCCCGAGAGGGAGGTGTTCCCCCAGTGGAGGCGCAACAGATACAGAGAACGGTCGTATTCCCAAAACAAATCCTCCAAGGGAATCTGTTCGGGAATACCCAAGCGGGCGCGGAAGTCCTCTTCCGCGAGGGTGAGGGTCTGCACCGCGTTTTCCTCCACGTTTTTGATGCGGACAAGATAGGGCACGGCGGTGCCGTAAACCGCTTGGTGGTCGGCGGTGTATTTCCCACAGCTTTGGTGAAACCGTGCCGCCGCAGGGTTGCCTTGGTAGGTAAGGTATCTTCCCGCCGTCTCTGCCGCCGCGGAGATGTTTTCCTCGGAAAAGCCCTCTCTCTCAAACCCGCCGCAGCAGGCGGGGTCGTTGCAAAGATCCGCTTCCTCATGGACGGGACGGAAGGCGCGGCAATACAGCGCACAGCTGCGGAGGGCGATGGCGGCGGCCTTCCGCGCCTCCTCCTCGGCGGGGAGGGTGCGCTTTTCCATGGCGCCGATGACGTAGTCCTCCAAGGGCAGAGAGAAGGTCTCGCCACTCTCTGCGTCCAGCACGGTGAGGAAGATTGGGGGCTCTTCCTCCTCCATGGGGAAGTACAGCGAGGCGCGGGGGAGAAGTAGCATTCCTGCGGTGAGCATAAAAAAACAAAGCAGATAGTTTTTCACGGAGAGATACCTTTCGAAAAAAACAAGTCTGCTTTATTGTATTCTGTTTTGGGACAAACTATGCTTCCTCTGCTTCCTCTGCCACGGGAGCGGGAGCTTCCTCCTTGGGCTTGACCTCCAAGGAGAAGATGCGGGTGAAGATATAGATGATAAAGGCTACGGAAAGCATGGCGTACAGCACCTCGGTAACGGTGGCATCGCCGCGAAGGAACTCCCACAGCAAGGGCACGTTGTAGGCCGCCAGCAGGATCACCGTGACCTGCCCCAGCACGAAATAGAGGGTAGCGCCCCCCTTGCCGGTGCGGAGCTTGGCCTCCCGCAGGAAGAAAAGCATGGTGGCAATGATGGCAAGAATGCGGTAGCCGCCGTAATTTGCCAAGGGCATGGTGCTGTGGTCGATGAAATCGTTGAGAATACGGAAGGCGCAGAACAAAATGGGAAGCATTGCCAAGAACAACGCCAAGGCCTTCCGTTCCGCCAAGCCCATCCAGGATGCCATCAGCAGGAAATAGACCGCGCACCCAAGGGCGAAGATCTCCACCAAAAGGGCGATGGAGGGGTTCACGTCCACCACCTGCTCCTTTGCGGGGGCGAAATAGCTGTAATACGTGGTCATCACCACCACGGTGACCATCACAAATCCGCAGACAGAGGCGCTGAAGGTGACGGAGGGAAGCCCCACGGGGAGCGTGGGCTTCAAACGGCGCCCCATAGGGATGGCCGAGAGCATACCGATGCCACAGCAGAATGCCGTGGAAAGGGCAAACAGATCGGAGCCGCTCTGGCTCTCACCCACCCAGAAGCGTACCGCCACGGGTACTGCCGCCAGCAGGATCAAAAACAGCACGGAGACGTATTTGAGATTCTTTGGAATTTGAGAAACTGCCATACAGGATGACCGTCCTTTGAAACCGTTAGTCAAAAAGCCGCCGAAAACGTTACTTTTTCGCTTATTATAGCAAAGACCTTTGACTTTGTAAACCGAAAAAACGGTTTATTTACAATTCGTTCAAAAACCGTTCAAGAGATTGGCGATTTCCGTGCCGGGAAAATAGAAGGCTATGAGCGCGGGGTATTTCACGCCCTCTGCCGCCAGCTGCTCCGCCCCTTGGGAGGAAAATCCCACGCCGTGCCCCGCGCCCTTGCCGTAAAACACAAGGGCATCCGCCCCTGCCGTCCCTCCGGAAGTCAGGGGATGCTCTGCAAAGGAGGCAAAGGGGACGTAATTTCCGTCACCGTCGATATACCCAAGCAGGGCTTGCTCTTCGGCGTTTCCCTCCGCCGTCACGGCGGGAGCTGTCAGTTGATAGAAAAAAGAGAAGTTCCCCGTGGGCAGGGAGAGGGTACTGCGGATCTTCTCGGAGGTCTTCACCTGCAGGGTGTTGCCTTGCCCGTCGGCGGCGGTGAGCAGGGTCACGTAGTCCGAGCCGTAGGGGTCACGCGCATGGATCGTCAAGGAGAGAAGGCTTTCTTTTAGAGCGGGAAAGCGGCGGGCAAGCTCCTTTTGGGTGAAGGTCTTCTCCCAGACCTTGGAGGGGAAGTCCTGCGATTCCTTCAGAGGGACGGA
>JAFYNA010000110.1 GCA_017549925.1 Clostridia bacterium
AAGGATCGGGAGCTCCTCCCCCGCTTGTTCGCCATTCTCCATGAGAATATGAACGCCATCGCTCCCACGGGGAACAACTACGAAGAAGACGAAGCCCTTTGGTGCACTTGCATCGAAGAAGCCCTTTCCAAGGATCCCCGGAAGCTGCTAATGATCTACGACGGAGAAACCTTGGCGGGGTTCTTTATGTACTACATAAACGGGGATCTCTGGATGATGGAGGAGATCCAATTTGCCCCGGCATACCGGGGAAGCGGGTTATTCCGAAGATTGTTCGCCCATTTGCTTTCCCTTTTGCCCGATTCCGTGGAGTACGTGGAAGCTTACGCCAACAAAAAGAACGAAAAATCCCAAGGGATCTTACGGCATTTGGGGCTCTGCCTCATCGGGGAAAATCAAAACGGCAACAGCTATCACTTCCGCGGGAAGTACGAGGATCTGAAAAAAGCGGTGAGGGGATAAGGAACCTCATCCACCGCTGCGAGAATTTAAAAAGCGAACGGACATAAGCTTTTCCGTCTCGTATCGGTCCCCCTTCCCCATGGGGGAAGGTGAAGCACACCTGCGGTGTGCGAAAAAGGCTTTCAATCGTGCGTAGCCAAAAGTTATGGCGAGAAAAACAGAAATTCTTTTTCCGCCCCGAAGGGGCATACGATAAATTTCCGCCTCCCCTTTAGGGGGGGGCCTCGCCTTCCCCTCTGGGGATAAGGGTAGCTCCCAAAGGGAGCGGATGAGGTTCCGAATTCCTTATTTCCGAGACAAAAAATCTCCCAAAAAGCAATTTTGATCAATCATTCCCCAAAAAGAAATGGTATACTCTCCTTATGAAGGAGGTGTGTTCCCATGGAATTGCAGGTTTTACAGCGGGTGATCCGTCATATCGAAGAGCATCTGCGGGAGGACAAGCCGGATCTTTTGGACAACGCCGCCTTAGCCAAGGTAGCGGGGCTTTCGGTGTTTCATTTTCTGCGGGAATTCCGCGCCGCCGCAGGACTTTCCGCAGCGGACTACATCCGCAAGCGGCGGATCTCCGAGATCGTAAAGCGGATGGGAGAAAACCGTCCCATGTCGGACATCGCCTTTGAATACGGCTTCAACTCCAAGGAGCATTTCACCCGCGCCTTCAAAAAGGAGCACGGGGTGCTTCCCTCGGCGTACAAAAGAGCGGGGTGCAGTCTGCGGCTGTACGAGCCCTTGCAGGTCTCCCCTGCCCGGGTCGTTCCCGCAGTTTCCTTGGGATATTTGGGGGAGACCGTTTTGACGGTGTATCCCTTCAGCGACCTCTACCCGCCCAAGTGCTGGAATCTTTACAACACGGAAGGGCGTTCCTCCCGATTAACCGGCGGCAGAGTGGCAAAGGATCACGGGGTGATGTATTTCCACAGAGACACGGGGAAGCTGGACTACTTCATCGGTGTCCGCAAGGAAGAAGCCGCAGGCGACAAAAACGGCACAGCGGAGCTTACCGTCCCGGCAGGGCTTTACGCCGTCTTTGAGACCCCGCCCGCCGCGCAGCATAATTTTTCCGCCGTCATCCGGGACACTTGGGAGTACATCCGGGAAGAATGGTTCCCGGAAAGCGGATACCTGCGCAAGGACGGCTTCGAATTGGAAACCTACACCGAGGAAAGCAGAACCTACACGGAAACCATTTACATTCCCATTGAAAGGAAGAAGGATCATGGCTGAGATCATCAAGGTATTCAAGGAAGATATCCCCACCCTGCGGTTTATCGGCAAGGTATACGGAGAGTTTGGACATTGGGGAGAATTTTGGGCAAACGATTGGTTTGGACTTTTGGAAAAAACCATGGGCGGGGTGGAAAAGATCCTTGCTCTGTGGGAAAACGGCGGCGGTTACGTGGGGCTGGAGCATTACGCTCCCCATAAGCCCTTTGCATATTGGCTGGGGATGTTCGTCCCTGCCGATACCCCCGTGCCCGAAGGATTTTCCCATAAAGATTTTGAAGGCCTCGCTCTGGGCACCTGCCATATCTACGGCAAGGAAAGCGAGGTCCACGATACCTCCGCCTGCCGTCCTGCGTTGGAACAAGCAGGCATGAAAATTTGGGCGGACTCGGACGGCGGCACTTGGTCCTTTGAAAATTGCCTCTGTCCCCGCTATACCACCCCCGATGACATGGGAAACATCATTTTGGATTATTGTTATTTCGTGGAGAAAACATGAAATTTGAAAAACATATTGATTTTCTGCTGAAAAACGCCTGTACAAGCATCAGATTTCTCGTACACCGTGATCTTCTGCACACCTCCTTGGAGGAGTCTTTCATGCAGGAGATGCGAAAAGAGATCCTTTTGCAGGAAAACGTGCAAAAGCATTTGAACGCCCAATTTTTGGACGGCTGGTTTGGCACGGAGCTTCACGGCGGAGACTACAGCATGGAGCGTTCCATCGGCACCCTGCTGGACGCGGGAATCGAAAAGGAACACCCCGCCATTCAGCAGGGCATCCACGCGTTGATCACCCCTGCCATTGCCGGGAATCACAAAAACTGGTTCCACGGCGGCGACGGCTTGGACGCGGAGGGCAGAGGGGGCAATAACGCCATCGTGGCAAAGATCCTCTCCTGGGTGGGGTACGACGAAAGCTACCCCGTTTTGGCAGAACAGATCGCCCTTTCCTGGGAGCACCTTTCCTCCGTGCCCGGGTATTCTTCCATAGAAGATTTCACAAAGAAGGGTAAGGATCAGCGGTACTACAAGCCCTACGCCCGCTTTCCGGGGGCGAATCACATCCAGCTTCTGAACGCCACCCAAAGCTGGCGTACGGAGGGGCGGATGACGCTTGCCAAGGAGGCGGCAAAGCACGCCTATGAACTGATGAAGGACGTAGACGAATTCATCACCTTCAAGAAGCCCGCAGCCTTCGGCGGCAGCTTCGTGGGGCCCTTCAACTACAACTGGAAGGGCTTGAAGCCCGTGGACGAAGCGGGGCTTTATCGGATCATCAACGATCCCTATAACTTCGAGTTTGCCTTCTGGCTTGGCTTTGTTTCCGGCGTGCCGGATTGGGTCAGACAGGATGACGGCACGTATTACGTGCTGGCGGACTTTTTGGAACGAGCGGACAAGGTAGACCTGATCCCCGAGCGGGTGTTCTCCTGCTTCCGCAGGGTGATGGGCAAAGAGCCTAATTACCGCAAACGCACCGCCGCCCGGTGCGATCTGACCTACGCGCTGTTGCGAGCCGTCTGGAACGTGTTAGAGTAACAAAGGAGGCATTATGAACCTGCAAGGCTATTTAGACTACATCAATACCCCGTGGGGGAAGTTATTTTACCGCTTGGTATGGAAGGACTTGCCCTTTCGGGGGAAGCGGATCCTGGATTTCGGGTGCGGATTCGGGGTAACGGCAAGCCGCATGGCGGCGCAAAACCAAGTGACCGCCGTAGAACCCAACGGGGAAATGCTTCTCCACACGGTGCGGGAGCATCCTTACACCCAAATCGCAGGCGGAGCAGAAGCCCTGGCGCAGTTTGCAGATGGGAGCTTTGACGTGATCCTGTGCCACAACGTGTTGGAATATGCTACGGAGCGGGAGGCGATCCTGCGGGAATTCGGAAGACTTTTGAAGGTCGGCGGAGTTCTCTCCGTGGTGAAGCACAACCCTGCGGGAAAGGTGTTCCACAAGGCGGTGTTCGAGAACAACACGGAGGAGGCCTTAGCCTTGCTTCGGGGAGAGACGGCGGTTTCCGTCAACTTCGGTGAGGTGAAAGAATACACGTGCGAAGAGCTTGCCGCTTGGTGCGGGGATGGCTTTGTAACGGAAAAGACAGTGGGCATCCGTATGTTTTACGGATTGCAAAAAAACGAATGGAAATGCGAAGAGGGCTGGGAGGACAGGCTGTTTGCCCTGGAGTCTGCCGCAGGGGAGCTCCCTGTGTTCCGAGACGTAGCGTTTTTCCATCACGTGCTGTTGAGAAGGAAGTAAATTGACGCAAGAGAGAGGAGACTTTCTCTTGCGTTTTTTATGTCAGCGGTAATCAGCAATGAACGAGCCAACACCTGCCCCGCCGTCATCCTGAGCGGAGCAGGCGTTGGGATGTCTTTGTGTCTTAGACAGCAATAAGAAAAGCCTGCGAAGTCGAAATTTTCGTAGTCGCAGTCGACGCATTACGAACAGTGCATGGACAACGATATACCTTGGGTCAATGCGGCGACAAGCGGAGAAAATCAAGGGATGCCTGCATCCCGAAGGGATCTCCTTGGAGTCTGATCCACCTTTTTGGGCGTAAACTTACATCCTTTGTGCAGCAACATTTCTTTCGTTACAAAAAGATTCATCAGACTCTCGATAGATCCCGCCTGCGGCGCTTTTTGATGCTCGGTGCCTCGCACCTCGACTACAAAAAGTTCGACGCGCCGCTTCGCGGCTTGCTCAGGATGACGGTTGAAGTGGGTTTGATCTGCGCACAACCTTATACCACCGACGTAAAAGATTTTCCAAAAACATCGCTTCCCTCTTGTGTTTTGGCGTATTTTCGGCTATACTACTTTTTGAAAAAATGTCTTACAGAAAGGCAACGACCATGTTTATTACCAACGATATCCGTTATATCGGTGTCAACGACAAAAAGATCGACCTCTTTGAGGGGCAGTACCCCGTTCCCAAGGGGATGTCTTATAATTCCTACGCCATCTTAGACGAAAAGATCGCCATCATGGACACGGTGGACGCCGCCTTCACAAAAGAATGGCTGGCCAATCTCCAAAGCGTTTTGGGGGATCGGGGGCCCGATTACCTTGTGGTACAGCACATGGAGCCGGATCACTCCGCCAATATTCTGAACTTTATCAAGGCATACCCCAACGTCACCGTGGTTGCCTCCGCCAAGGCTTTTGCCATGATGCAGAACTTCTTCGGCACGTCCTTTGAGGAACAACGTCTGGTGGTGGGCGAAGGAAGCGTTTTGGAGCTGGGCAAGCACACCCTGACCTTTTACACCGCACCCATGGTGCATTGGCCGGAGGTCATCGTCACCTACGACAGCTGTGACAAGGTGCTGTTCTCCGCAGACGGCTTCGGCAAGTTTGGCACTTGGGATGCAGATGAGCCCTGGGAGGATGAGGCGCGCCGCTACTACTTTGGCATCGTGGGGAAATACGGCACTCAGGTGCAAGCCCTCTTGAAGAAGGCGGCAGGGCTGGACATCGCCATGATCTGCCCGTTGCACGGCCCTGTTTTGCGGGAGAATTTGGCGCACTATCTCCACCTCTATGACCGTTGGTCCTCTTATACCCCCGAAGAACCCGAGGGAATCACCATTGCCTACACCTCGGTGTACGGCAACACACGGAAGGCCGTGATGCTGTTGGCAGACAAGCTGGCTGAAAAGGGCTGTGAAAAGATCGTGATCCACGACCTTGCCCGCTGTGATATGACGGCGGTTGTGGCGGATGCCTTCCGTTACGGCAAGCTGGTGCTGGCAACCACCACCTACAACGCAGATATCTTCCCCTTTATGCGCACCTTTATCACCCATTTGACAGAGAGGAACTTCCAAAACCGCACCGTCGCCTTGATGGAAAACGGAAGCTGGGCTCCCATGGCGGCGAAGGTGATGGGAGGAATGCTGGAAAAGAGCAAGAATTTGACCTTCACGGAGACCACGGTGAAGATCACCTCCGCCTTAGGCGACGACAGCATTTCCCGGATCGAAAAGCTGGCGGAAGAGCTTTGGTAAAAAAGAATTGCAGGCTTTCCTTTTTGAGGGAGGCCTTTTCTCTTGCAAATTCCACGGGGTTGTGGTATACTCTTCTTACAGAAGGAGGTGTGTGCTTTGCAATACGGAGAAACGGTTTTGGGGAGATTTTTGTTCCGCCCCAATCGGTTCATCGCCTACGTGGAGATCGACGGAAAAGAAACGGTCTGCCACGTAAAGAACACCGGGCGATGCAAGGAGCTTTTGGTTCCCGGCGCCACGGTGGTGCTGAAAAAAAGCGGAAATCCCGCCCGCAAGACGGCTTACGATCTCATCGCCGTGTACAAGGGAGAAAAGCTGATCAACATGGACAGCCAAGCTCCCAACAAGGCCTTTGGAGAATGGGCGGCGGAAAGCGGCTTCTTTGGGGAGTCCCCCAAGGTAAGGGCAGAGCGCACCTACGGAGGGAGCCGATTTGATTTTTACATCGAGACGGAAAGCCGCAAGATCTTCGCGGAGATCAAGGGCGTGACCTTGGAGCATGATGGCTTTCTCCGCTTCCCCGACGCCCCCACCGCAAGGGGTGCCAAGCACGTAAAGGAGCTGGCGCAGGCGGTGAAGGAGGGCTTTGAGGGCATGGTATTCTTCGTCTCCCAAATGGAGGATTGCCACCTTTTTGCCCCCAATGACCAAACCGACCCCGCCTTTTCCGATGCTTTGCGGGAGAGTGCAAGGCAGGGGGTGCAGGTGTACTGCGTGAATTGCGTTGTCACGGAAGACACCATGAAGATCAAGGATTTTATTCCCATCAGTTTAACAGGAGAAACGTTATGAAGCCTTACCTTTTGGCCTTGGACGAAGGCACCACCAGTGCCCGCGCCATTTTGTTTGATAAAGCAGGCAACACCGTTGCCATGGCACAGCATGAGATCCCCCAGATCTATCCCCAACCCGGCTGGGTGGAGCAGGATCCCATGGAGATCTACGCCAACCAATACGCCGCCTTGACGGAGTGTATCGCAAAAAGCGGCATCTCCCCCGAGGAGATCGCGGCGGTGGGCATCACCAACCAGCGGGAAACGGTGATCCTGTGGGAAAAATCCACGGGCAAGCCCATCCACAACGCCGTGGTTTGGCAGTGCCGCCGCACCGCGGAGATCTGCAAATCCTTGGAGGAGGCAGGTCACGGAGAGAAGGTTCGGAGCATCACAGGGCTGCGCCTTGACCCCTATTTCAGCGGCACTAAGATCAAATGGATCTTGGACAACGTGGAGGGGGCAAGGGAGCGTGCCGAGGCGGGCGAGCTGCTGGCAGGCACAGTGGATACCTGGCTGGTTTGGAAGTTGACGGAGGGGCGGGTCTTTGTCACCGACCGCACCAACGCCTCCCGTACCATGCTGTGCAATATCCACACCGGCGATTGGGACGAGGAGATGCTCTCCCTGCTGGGCATACCCGCAAAAATGCTCCCGGAGATCCGCTCCAGCAGTGAGGTGTTCGGAAGCTTTGAGTGCATGGGCGCTTCCCTGCCCATCGCGGGAATTGCGGGGGATCAGCAGGCGGCTCTGTTTGGGCAGTGCTGTTTTGAGGAAGGCAGTGCCAAAAATACATACGGAACGGGTTGCTTTTTGCTGACCCATACCGGCAACACCGCGGTGGAAAGCCGTCACGGGATGCTCACCACCCTTGCCGCATCCGCCAAAGGCGAGCCCTTGGAATACGCCTTGGAGGGCAGTGTGTTCGTGGGAGGCGCGGTGATCCGCTGGCTGAGAGACGAGCTGAAGCTGATCTTTGACTCCTCCGACAGCGAGTATTTTGCAGGCAAGGTCAAGGACAGCGGCGGCGTTTACGTAGTGCCCGCCTTTACGGGCTTGGGGGCGCCCCATTGGGATATGCACGCCAGAGGCTGTATTTTGGGCTTGACCGCAGGCGTGGGCAAAAACCACGTGATCCGTGCCGCGTTGGAGTCCATCGCCTACCAGACCCGAGACGTGCTTGCCGCCATGGAGGCGGATATGGGCTCCCCCATCACCTGCCTGCGGGTGGACGGCGGTGCTTCCGCCAATCAACTGCTGATGCAGTTCCAAAGCGACATTTCCCACGTGACGGTGGCACGCTCCGCCAACCCCGAGGCCACCGCCGCAGGAGCGGCGTATCTGGCAGGTCTTGCCGTGGGATATTACAAGGACAAAGAGGAGCTGAAAGCCTTGACGGGAGTGGGCAAACAATTCTCCCCCGCCATGGACACGGCTTTGAGAGACCAAAAGCTCCGCGGCTGGCAAAAGGCCGTAAAGGCTTGCCAAGCGTTTACAGAGTAAAGCACCGAAAGGAAAAAGACCATGAAGCTTTACGATATTTCCCAAGAAGTGTTCTCTTGCAAGGTATATCCCGGTGATCCCGCGCCTCGGAGAGAGGTGCTTTGCGCCATGGAGCGCGGGGATCTTTACAACCTCACCGCCTTCTCCATGTGTGCCCACAACGGAACGCATCTGGATGCCCCCGCCCATTTTATCCGAGACGGCAAAACCGTGGAGCAGATCCCCTTGGAAAAGCTCATCGGTGTCTGCCTTGTGGCGGAGCATCACGGGGAGCTGACGAGCGAGGATGCCCAAGCCCTCCTTGCCGGCGGAGCAAAGCGCATCCTGCTGAAGGGGGACTGCGTGGTAACCTTGGAGGCGGCGGAGGTGTTTGCCGCATCCGAGCTGTATCTTTTGGGCGTGGAGCCCCAAACCGTGGGGCCCGAGGAGGCGCCCATGGCGGTTCACAAAACGCTGTTGACCTGCGAAACGGTGCTTTTGGAGGGCTTGCGGCTGGGAGAGATCTCCCCCGGAAGGTATCTCCTCATGGCACAGCCCCTTGCCCTGGAAGGTGCGGACGGTGCCCCCTGCCGCGCGGTTTTGGCAGAACTTCATAGAGATGGCGAAACAGACTCCCTTTTTTCGTAACATTTACACCTTGCCTTTTCCCACGGCGTAAGGTATACTATCTATAGATGGTGTATATTTATAAATATGTAGGAAAGGCGGTGCCGTTTTGAATCCCAAACTGCGAGAAAAAACAATGGAATCCCTGTCGGCGGTACTGCCCATTACAGGTATCGTGCTGTTTATCAGCGTTTTTCTGGTTCCCATGGAGGTGGGAACGGTAATGCTGTTCCTGGCGGGTGCCGTGATGCTGATCTTGGGCATGGGCTTCTTCCAGCTTGGCGCAGAGATGGCCATGACCCCCATCGGCGCGGGCATCGGTCATACGGTCTCCAAGACCCCCAAGGCGTGGCTCATGGTGCTGATCGGCTTCTTGATGGGTACCATCATTACCATCTCCGAGCCGGATCTTCAGGTTTTGGCGGAGCAGGTGCCTTCCATTCCCAATCTGACCTTGATCTTAACGGTTGCCATAGGCGTGGGCATCTTCTTAGCCTTGGCGGTGATCCGTATCAAGTTCCGTATTGATCTTTCCAAGCTGTTGATCCTTTTGTATTTGGCGTTGATCGGCATCTCCTTTTTGGTGCCAAGCGAATTTTTGGCGGTGGCCTTTGACTCCGGCGGCGTGACCACGGGCCCCATGACCGTGCCCTTTATCATGGCCATGGGTGTGGGCTTGGCCTCTGTGAGAACGGATAAGGATTCCGCAAGCGACAGCTTCGGCTTGGTGGCGTTGTCCAGCGTGGGCCCCATTCTGGCGGTAATGATCCTGGGCTGTTTCTTCAAGCCCACCGACGCATCCTACGCCTTGGGAGAGATCCCCTCGGTGATCACCACCCGAGACGTGGTGTCCCTGTTTGCTTACGAGATCCCCGCTTATGCAGGCGAGGTAATGATCTCCCTGCTCCCCATCGCGGCAGTGTTCCTGCTGTTCCAGCTGATGACCCGCCATTACCACAAGCGTGAGGTCAAGCGTATCGTCATGGGTGTGCTGTACACCTACGCGGGCCTGGTGTTGTTCCTCTGCGGTGTGGGGGTGGGCTTTGCCCCCGTGGGCACCTTCTTGGGGGAGGCGTTGGCTTCTCTCTCCTACAACTGGGTGATCGTACCCATCGGAATGCTCATCGGCTATTACATCGTCAAGGCGGAGCCTGCCATTCAGGTCTTGAACCGCCAGGTGGAGAGCATTACCGACGGCGCCATCTCCACAAAAGCCATGAACCGCTGTATGTCCATCGGCGTTGCCATCAGTATCGGGCTGGCGTTGATGCGCGTGCTGTTGCACATTCCCATTTATTGGATCATCATTCCCGGGTATCTCATCGCCCTGCTGATGTCCTTGTTCGTGCCCAAGATCTTCGTGGGTATCGCCTTCGACTCCGGCGGCGTTGCCAGCGGACCTATGACCTCCACCTTCTTGCTTCCCCTCAGCTTGGGAACCTGCCGTGCGGTGGGCGGTAATTTGATGACGGATGCCTTTGGCGTGGTGGCTTTGGTAGCCTTGACCCCGTTGATTGCCATTCAGGTCATGGGCGTTGCTTATACGCTGAAGACTGCCAAGCTGCAGAAGATGTACGCAGTGCATCCCGGCATTACCGCGGATTGCGACCGCATCGTGGATCTGGAAGAGGAGGGTGCTGTATGAACGAAACCAAAAAGCGGGAGTCCTACCGCTTGCTGATGCTCATTGCCAACCAAAAGCTGGCGGAGAAGGCGGCAGGGCTGTTCTTGGAGCAGAACCTCCCCATCCAATACCGCATGAACGCCAAGGGAACCGCCTCCAGCGAGATCATGGATACCTTGGGCTTCGGCAGTGTGGATAAATACGTTCTGGTGGCCATGGTGCCCCGCTCCTTCGGCAGTGAAATGCTGGGGCTGTTGCACACCAAGCTACGCCTTGACGCGGTGAACAGCGGCATCGCCTTCACCATCCCCTTGACGGGAGTGACCAACCTTATGCTCCGCATGATGCAGAGCGTAGAGCAAGCAGAACAGGAAAGAAAGGGTGAACACATGATGATGGAAAACCAACACACCTTGATCGCCGCCATTGTTGACCGCGGATTCAGCGGCAACGTGATGGAAGCCGCCAAGGCGGCAGGCGCAGGGGGCGGCACCATCCTCCACAGCAGAAGCGTGGGCAACGAAGCCGCCACCGGGTTCTGGGGGCAGAGCGTTCAGGAGGAGAAGGAGATCGTGCTGATCCTGGCTCCCCACGAGAGCAAAAACGCCATCATGAGTGCCATCAGCGAGAAGTGCGGTATGCACAGCGATGCAAAAGGCACCGTGGTCTCCCTGCCCATCGATCAGGTCATGGGAATTTAACGAACAAGAGCCTTTCTCAAAAAGAAGGGCTCTTTTTTGTGGAGGGACGATAAGGGGGGCTTTCTTTCGAAAAAGAAAGTCCCCCATGCCCCCAAAGAAATCAAGTGCCGAAAACTATCGTTTTCGGGGGAGAAAAGAAAATTCCCTCTTGCAAAGACTTAAAAATCGTGGTACAATGGTGAAAACGAAAAGCAGAAAGGGTATTCTTTATGAAAAACAACAAATCGGGTATTCTTCTCAGCCTTTTTGAGATCGCTTTGGGTATTTTGCTGTTGATCGATCCCGTAGGCTTTACCACCGGTATCATTATGGTTGCAGGTGTTCTGCTGTTGCTCTTCGGCGTGGTGGAGGTCATCAAGTATTTCCGCACCGATGCCGTTAAGGCCGCCTCCGAGCAGTATCTGACCAAAGGCCTTTGCGCTTTGGGTGCAGGCGTTTTCTGCCTGTTGAAGACCGAGTGGTTCACCGTGGCATTCCCCGCCATGACCTTCCTCTACGGCATCGTGGTTTTGGTTACCGGCTTGAGCAAGCTCCAGCTGACGGTGGATATGCTCCGCGTTAAGAGCAAGAAATGGTTCTTGGCGTTGATCAGTGCCGCCATTTCCATCGCTTGTGCCGTTTTGATTCTGATGAACCCCTTCTCCTCCACCGCAGTGCTGTGGACCATTGCAGGCATCACCCTGATCGTGGAAGCACTTTTGGACGTGGTAACCTGGTTCTTGGGCGGCAGAGAACAGAAGAAGGCGGCAGACCCTGCCGCGGAAGACAAGTCCGAATAACAAAAAGAAAGCTCATCCTGCGGGATGGGCTTTTTGTTGCGCAAAAAAGCGAGGTGAAAACTACCTCGCTTTTTGATCGAAAAAATTTCCTTACCGCGAATTGATCCCCAACACCCTGCGGTACAGCTTGACGGATTTGGCAACAACCGCACCGAGCATGACAAACAGACCTACGATGACGAGACAGCAAAGGATCATAGCTAAAAGCTCTCCCCAATTCTCGGCAAGAGAGGAGGTGATGATCTCCACAGCTCTGCCCAGAAAGGGAGGCAAAGCCACCGCCGCGATGAACAATGTCACCGCCCCGAACACCGTATACGCGGGGATATGGCAAAGCCGCCATTCCCGCCGATAGACGGCAGGGGAAAACAGCACGGCCTCCTCATTGACGATGACCTGCGGGTCGTCCAGCAGGAGCTCGGAAGGCGTATACTGCTTCGTTTCCTTGGAATACTGTGCTTCCTTGTACCGGATCAGCACGACTTTCCCTTCGGGAGACGGGATGGAAAAGGCTTTTTTCACCGTAAAGGGGTCAAAGGAGGAATACCCCTGCTCTACACCCGGTCGATCGCAGTCACTGAGATAGGAGATCAAGCCGACCAACCAAAAGACAACGTAAAGCAATTTCCAAAGAATATTTTTTGCCTTCATGCGGAAATAGTCCAAAGCGTGGATCAGCTCCAATTCCGCCTCCAACGTCTCGCATTCATCGTACTCAATGGTGAGTTCGTCGCTGAAATAGTATTCTTTCCCGCCTGCGGTGAGCTTGAGCTGATGGGAAAAGTCCTTGTTTTCTATGCGAAAGGTGGTCTTCACGTTCCGTTTCTCCTTTTCGTGGGTTGTATTTCTTTGTCTTCAGTATACCATGAACCGAAACGGCTGTAAAGAATGTAATTGTAAATTTTCACGACGCGGGGAAAACAATATCCCCGCGCATATTCTCTCACGGATTGACAAATACTAACAGCGTAATTTGACGATCAAGGAGAAATTTATATATGAAAGCAACAGGAATTGTCCGCAGAATTGACGACCTCGGTCGTGTGGTCATCCCCAAAGAGATCCGCATCCGTGAAGGCGACCCGTCACATACAACATTGACACCATTCGACATATTCTGTCTGGCGATACATAGTGTGGTAAAAAGAGCAAAAGCGAGGTGAAATTCACCTCGCTTTTCAATTATAAATTATTATTTTTTGCAATAATCAATTCTACGGAATTGTTCTCCAATGAATTAAAATCATCTAAATGAAAATGAGAACCATTCGGAACTTCTTCTTGCGCCAACAATAGCAAATGGCGCGCCAAAGACAAAAGCCCTTCTCGGTTTGCTTCTATGGTAATCTTGTCGTATGGTATTGATGTTTTAATTTTAAAGTTATCATCCCATATAAGTTCAATAGCATCATCATATTCAGGAATGTTAATTTTGATTTCCTTCATCAAATCACCACCTCTAATTTTATGATAGCATATTTCATTTCAAAAGTCAACTCTTGCAGTATATTTCTCCCATAATTACAGATAATAACAACACAATTTGCAATTTAAGGAGAACTGTATATATGAAAGCAACCGGAATTGTCCGCCGCATCGACGACCTCGGTCGTGTGGTGATCCCCAAGGAGATTCGCCGCAGCTTGCGGATCCGTGAAGGAGAGCCTTTGGAAATTTTTACCGACGAAAACGGCGGGGTGGTGTTCCGCAAATACTCCCCCATCGGGGAGGCGGGGATCTTTGCGGGGGAATACGCAGAGGCGATCTACAAGTCCTCGGGGATCGCGGTGGCGGTATGTGACATGGACGGCATCATCGCGGTGGCGGG
>JAFYNA010000111.1 GCA_017549925.1 Clostridia bacterium
CTATGTTTGCAAAGCAGGACGCGGTTTTTGCAGGGGATGGCTTTAGCCCCCGGGCGTAAGACGTCCCGCTGAATCTCTTGAGCACGATTTGCTTTCATCAAAAAGGGCGGTTCAATTTGCAAAAACTCTGCCGTCCTATTTACATTTTAGATGTTTTATGGTATAAGTATCTTGAGTGGTTATCTACTCGTCAAACTTGAATTTGACGAACAGATTGGTACCATTCTAAAAGTTTTCCTTGTGAGAAATTCGCGTCAATAAGGAAATCAAAAGCAGAAAAAGCATCGAGTTGCTTGGCGGCATATCGACAGAAGGAGTTTTTTATGGAATACATGAGCAAAATTTCAGGGAGTTTGGACAGAAAAGGTAGCATCATGACAATTTTATCTCAAATGGGTGCGAACTTCAAGGTGCAGCAATTTGAGGATGTAGAAAACATCGTCATTTCTTTTAATCCGAGCAACAAACGTTTGGTTATCGGAGCACATTGGGATGCAGATGAAGGCAGCGACGGAGCAAATGACAATGCATCAGGCTGCTCGGTACTTTTGCATACCGTAAAGGCGGTACTCGCTGAATCGAGCTTTGAAAAAAGCGTAGATTTTGTGTTTTTTGGCGAGGAGGAAAAGGGAGGCATTGGCGCTTCTCGTTACATCGAATCCGTAGGAAAAGAGAACATCTCAGCTATGGTCAATGCGGATGTTTGCGGCTTTGGGGATAACATTTTCCTCAGCGATAAGGGGAATTTGTCGAATCCGTTGTTCTTCGGTCTCATGGACGAAACTTTACTTGCAAAACACAAGATACAGCTCCCCGGTTTTTTGCCTCAAGGCGACGACTGTATTTTTGAGTGGAGCGGGTTACCGAGTGTTTCCATCTGCACCGCAGAACGCAACGCTTTTAAAGTTTTTTCCGAAATCGGTCACAAAATCGCCGCAGAGCAACCAATCACAGAGGCAGACCAGGAAGCGCTTATGAATTTGGACGTTGTAAAAACCATGCACGGCGGCGAACTTGATCATATTTCCCATCTAACCGGTGAAGCAGTTAAAATGGTAGCAGACTACTTGATAGACGGTTTATTGAGTTGCTGAAAAATTTAACCGAATTGGAAAGATGAAGCAAAAGGCACCGCTTTGCTTTTTGGAGGGGAACATGAACTTAGAGACCTTGTATCACCAAATCAAAGGATATATCGACAGTGTGGAGTTCTCTCGTTTGTGGGAGGGGTTTGCGCCCTTGAAATTTGCCTTGTATACCGACACGGAGTGCTATTTCCACGGCAGATACATTCCCAAGACGGATGCGTTCCTGGGGAACACCGCCATCTCCTTTGAGGGGGAGATGATCGCCATCTGGCTTGTCAGCGGGGATCCCGATCCCGTGGTGCTTGCCTCCAAGCTGATCCACGAGATGTTCCACGGCTTCCAGCGGCTGCAGGGGGAAAGCCGTTTCCCCGACGAGATGGAGGCACTGTTCCGCTACAAGCATGACGAAGGCAATCTGAGTGCCAAGCTGGAGGAAAACCGTCTCATCGCAGGGCTGACAGAGCAGTTTGATCCGCCTGCTTTTCAAAGGCTGTTGAAAATGCGGAAATACCGATCCGACCGGTTCCCCTATGAATTTCACTACGAAGCCTGCACCGAGCAGATCGAGGGCACCGCGCAGTACGTGGAGCTGAAGGCGTTGGAGCAGCTCTCCCCTGCCTTGTTTGTAAAAGAAACGGAGCGCCTGAAAAGCCGCATCGTCACCGAGAGCAATCTGCTTCCCGTACGGATCATCTGCTACGACGTGGGAGCACTTTTGCTATTGTTGTTGGAGAAAAACGGCGTGGCATACGACAAAAGCTTCGGCTGTACCCCCTTTGCGGAAGGCCTGCTTGCCGGAGCGGAGGAATACCGCGGAGATATCCCCCTCACCATGAAAGAGGCGATGGAGGGTTACTTCCGAAAAGCAGAAGACACCATCCGGGAGGGGCTTTTGAAAAACGATTTGGCGGCGGAAGGAGAATTTGACCTTCTGGGAGTGAACGTTTACAACGCCGTATATCACCGGGGGTACGTCATCAGCACCTTCTTCGTCATGTTTGCAGAGGGCGGGGAGCAGCGGGTGGAATACGGGGACTTCCTCATCGAGACCAACGAAAAGAAAAAAATGACAAGGCTTTTCCGTCTGTGACACAAAGCCGTACGCTTTTGAAAGGAATTTTGAGATATGAAGACCATCAAGCTTGGCGAGCCCCGCATTGTGGCTCAGGACACGGAACAGCCCGTGCTGTTTGGCGGGTATCAGGATCCCACCATCCGCAGAGGGGAGGACGGCACCCTTTACGTGCGGTTCAACGCCCGCAGAGATAGCTGGCTGACCTTTGGCGAGGAGGAAAAGAACCCCGTTTACAAGTCCACAGACGGCGGCGACACCTGGGAGCGTTGCCAAAACGCCCAGGAGGAATGGCTTCGCGCAGGAACCCGTCTGCCCAACGGAGATATTTTCTACTTCCGTGAATACGCTGTTCTGCGGAAAGAGACCCTGCCTCAGCTCCCGCCCCTGCCCATTGAACGGAAGCTCCGCACGGCGGGTATGTGGGTTTACACCGTGAAGGAGTTAGAGCCCATTCTGGGAGAACGGGTTGCCAAGGAATTCAAGGCGTACCGCATCAAGGCGGGCACCAATGAAGTGATCGAAGAGACCTGCCCCGTGATCTGGGAAAATATGCCTGTGGTGCTTCATTACGACGGATTTTTGATCCGCATCTTCCCCCACGTCAGCCTTTCCATGAAGGTGGACAGCGAGGGAACGCTTTGGATGCCCATGGATGCGCCTGCGGTGGACGATGACGGCAACCTCATGTCTCATCGCCGCTGTACCGCCATCCTGCGCTCCAAGGACATGGGGCATACATGGGAGTACGTCAGCCATATCTTGTACAGGGAGGCCTTTAACCCGCCCACGGCCATAGACGTGGAGGGCTTTATGGAATGCTCCTTGGAGTTTGTAAAGGACGGCTCCTGCATCGCCCTGCTGCGGTCGGGTTCCCTCTCCCCCTTCCAGATCGGGGACGATGAGCATCCCGCCCCTATTATGATGAAGACCCGCTCCTACGACGGGTGCAAAACTTGGGAGGAGCCGGAATATTTCTACGATTACGGCGTGCTTCCCGTTTCCCGTATGCTGGAGGACGGTACGGTGCTGATGGCCTCCGGTCGCCCCGGGGTGTATCTGCGGGTTTCCTTGGATGACAATGCAAGGGAATGGTCCGCCCCCGTTCCCGTGGTGGAGGTTCCTAAGGAAGATTACTACGCAAAATATTACGAATATACCTGCTGCAACACCGGGCTCGCGGTTACCGGCCCCAACACGGCCATGATTGCTTACAGCGATTTCACGCTGAACGCCCCCAACGGCAAGCGGGCGAAATCCATTATGGTGCGTAAGATCACCGTGGAGGAGTAAGTTTTCTCTTTACTTTTGGGTGCGGGTGTGGTATGATGGAATGAAAAATATTTTTTCGCTTTTTCATGAGGAATTTCCGCTTTTCGGTTGTATAATGGGTAGACGAAAACGGAAAAGAGGGTGTTTTTATGAAGAAAACCATATCTTTCCTGCTTGCCCTTCTGCTGGGGATCACTGCTTTGGCGGGGTGCGGGCAGACGCAATCGGAGCGATCCACGGGGGAACAATCCACGGAGGATCCATCCGCCGAGCCTCAGGGCTGGCAGCCTCCTGCCGATTCCCCATACACATACAGCGACTCGGAGATCCGCGCGGGAGAGCAGGTCATCCGCCC
>JAFYNA010000112.1 GCA_017549925.1 Clostridia bacterium
GCGGCGCCGTCCAAACGGCGGGCGGATTCCTCGTACGCCATTTCGGGGGTGTTGTTCTCCTCGGACAAGTGAGCCAAGACGATGCGCTGTGTGCCGTAGCGCACCAAATGGGGCAGCAGGGCGGCGCAATCGAAGTTGGAAAGATGGCCGTAAGGGCCCAAGATCCGTTTTTTGAGCGGGAAGGGGTAGGGTCCCGCCTTCAAGCGCTCTACGTCGTGGTTGGATTCGATGACCACCCGCTTGCATCCCGACATGGCGCGTAAGATCTCCGAGGAAAGATGGCCGATATCGGTGAAATAGGCCATGATCTCTCCCGCAAGCTCTATGCGGAAGCCAACGGAGGCGCAAGCATCGTGGGGGGTGCGTACGGTGTAGATGCGGGTGTTTTCCAAGCAGGTGAGAGTGCCGGGCTCGTTGGGCTTTAAGAACGGGAAGGCATCGGGCGCGGCGGACAGAATGCCGTCGAAGCACCCGGTGGGGGCGTAGATCTCCATGCCGTAACGGCGGGAAAGGGTATCCAACCCCTTGATGTGATCGGAATGCTCGTGGGTCACGAACACGGCGCGGATCTGCTCCGGGGCAATGCCCACCTGCTTCACCGCGGCCTCGATCCGCTTGGCGGAAACCCCTGCGTCGATGAGGAACACGTCGTCTCCGTTTTTGATCAGACAGCTGTTCCCCTTGGAGGAGGAAAAAAGCTGATAAATTTCTGCGGGCATGGGTTTATTCCAGAACGCCTGCGGGGGTTACTGCGGAGGCACCGTAAGGACGGATGCGCAAAAGCATACAAGCGTTCTTGCCGAACACGTTGTTGATGGCATCGCGGTAGGCTTCCACCTTCTCGGTGGGAACGTAGGCCTGGATGGTGCCTGCAAAGCCGCCGCCGTGAACGCGGCAGACTGCTCCGAACCGCTGGGAAAGGGCAAGGGCGAGAGAAATTCCCTGCTCGGACACATTGCGGGTGGTGTATACGTTCTGCAAGAATTCAAAGGAGGATCTGCCGGAGGCGGTGACCAGAGAGAAGAAGGTGTCTGCATCCCCGCTCTTCAAGGCGGTGCGCTGGGCCTCTACGCGCTTGTTCTCGTCAAAATAGTGGATGGCGCGGAGAATGGCTCTGTCCCCCACGTTGGCACGCATATAGCTGATGCGGGCGAGGAATTCCTCCTCGTCACATTCACGCAATACCTTCTTGCCCATCAAAGCGGCGCAGGCGTGCATTTCCTTGGGAACTGCGGCGTAGTCGTCGGTGAGGTCTACGTGGTTGCCCCCGGTGTTCACGATGCAGAAGGTGTAGCCCGCCTTCTCGGGATCCAGGGCAAGCTTTTCCGTCTTGGGAGCCTTGGGGTTCTCGAAATCAATATAAAGGAAGCCGCCGCAGGCACAAGCCGCCTGATCCATCAGACCGCAGGGCTTGCCGAAGTATACGTTCTCGGCGTACTGTCCTGCCAAGGCAAGCTCCATGGGAGGAACCTTGCCGTCGTTGTAAAGCTGGGAAATGATGCGGGCGCACATTACCTCAAAGGCGGCGGAGGAGGAAAGACCGCTTCCCGTCAGCACGTCGCTGGAGGTGCAGGCGTCAAACCCGCCGTAGGTGTAGCCTTTTTTAGCAAAAGCATCGCAAACACCGGTGACCAGTGCGGAGGAAGAGCCCTTGCGCACCTTCTTGGGGTCGGGATCGGAGCAATCCACCGTATCCTCGGGGTAGCCCTCGCTCTTGAGACGGACGGTCATCCCCTCGGTCTTGGCGGCTACTGCGATGATGTCGATGTCCACAGAAGCGGCAAGCACACAGCCGTTGTTGTGGTCGGTGTGGTTGCCGGAGATCTCTGTTCTGCCGGGAACGGAGAACAGCATACCCTCACGGTCGCCGTAACGCTCCAGAAACTCGCTGATCAGCTTGGCGTAGCGACGGCGGGGACGCAGGGTATCGTGATAAAGATCACGGAAGGTGTTATCAAAGCTGCCGTTTTCTACGGCAGAAAGAATGGCGGAAATCAGCATGGTTTGCCTCCCAGATTGTTTTTCGGGATGTATTATATCATAAGAGGAAGGAAAATGCAATACATCGGGCGTCTAAATGTATCAATATTATAAAGTATTAGTTCCGCCCTATGCAAAACGGCCTTGCCGTTTTGGAGCCTTGGGATCTGAGCGTAGGGGCGCAAAACAACATCGAAAAAGAAAGCTTTTAGTTCCGCCCTATACAAAACGGCTTTGCCGTTTTGGAACCTTGGGATCTGAGCGTTGGGCGCAAAACAACATCGAAAAAGAAAGCTTTTAGCTCCGCCCTATACAAAACGGTCCTGTGCTTTACGCGAGCAAAGGGGATACGTTGCGCTTTCTTCATTTATAAATACGCCCCAAAATATTTTTGGAGAATTTTTCATTTTTCTCTTGACAAAGAGGCTCGTTTGTGATAGTATACTATACTGCATTATCATCCATAACTATGCAAAAATTAAGATGGGTTCAAATCGGCAGACGATAGAAAACCGTTTTCCCCCTTGTTTTGTGGCATAAAGTACAAGGGGTGGTATATGCGAAAAAGCAGACGGCTACATATAGAAATATATGGCGCAAAATTCAGCAAATATTTCCAAATAGTGAAAAAGAAATGGAGTGAATGATCGGTATGGTACATGAACAGACTCTGGGTAAAACCAAGAGAATGTCTTTCTCCAAAATTGAGGAAGTCATTGAAATGCCGAACCTGATCGAGGTTCAGAAAAAGTCTTTTGACGATTTCGTGACCAAGGAGATCGGGCAGGTTTTGAAGGACATTTCCCCGATGACGGACTATTCCGGCAATCTGGTGATCGAGTTTATCGATTACACACTGAGCGACCCGCCCAAGTACACCATCGCGGAGTGCAAGGAGCGTGACCTCAACTACGCTTCCCCCTTCCGTGTAACGGTGAGACTGACCAACCGTGCTACCGGTGAGGTCAAGGAGCAGGAAATCTACATGGGCGATTTCCCCATTATGACCGATTCCGGTACCTTTGTGATCAACGGTGCTGAGCGTGTCGTGGTGTCTCAGATCGTCCGTTCTCCCGGTATCTATTACGAGATGACCGGGGATAAATCCGGCAACAAGCTGTTTACCTCTACGGTAATTCCTTACCGCGGTGCTTGGCTGGAGTACGAGACCGATTCCTCCAATATTTTCTATGTCCGTATCGACAAGAACCGTAAGATGCCCATTACGGTGCTTTTGCGCGCCTTTGGATGCGGCACCAACGAGCAGATCCTTGCCAAGTTCGGCGACGAGCCCTTGCTGAAGGCATCCTTCGAGAAGGATCCCATCCCCGCAGAGGTAGAGCGTTTGATCCAGGCAGGTGTGATGACCGATCCCACCGAGGAGGCTCTCAAGGAGATCTACAAGAAGCTCCGTCCCGGCGAGCCCCCCATTCTGGAGTCTGCTCAGATTCTGATCAACAACCTGTTCTTCGACGAGAAGAGATACGATATCTCCGCCGTCGGTAGATATAAGTTTAATAAGAAGCTTGCTCTCGGCCGCCGTCTGATCGGCCACATCCTGGCGGAGGACGCTGTTTCCCCCGTTACCGGCGAGGTGATCTACGAGGCAGGCAGAAAGCTCAGCCGCGCAGAGGCTGAGAACCTTGAGCGTGCCGGTGTTTGCGAGATCTCCATCTTCGTTGAGGAAGAGGAAGGCGTTAACACCCCCGTAAAGGTATTTACCAACCGCATGGTCTCCGCTTCCGGCATCCTTGCCGCCGCAGGCCTTTCCATCACCGACGAGGAGCTGGGTCTGGACGAGACCGTTTCTCTGGACGTTCTGCTTTCCATCGTGAAGGAAGTCGGCATCTCCGACGTTGAGGCCTTGAAGAAGGCTATCAATAATAAGAAGAAGGAGCTGATCCCCGGTACCGTTACCGTGGAGGACGTTCTTGCTTCCGTGAACTATCTGTTGGGTCTCTCCCACGGTGTGGGCGTTACCGACGATATCGACCACTTGGGCAACCGCCGTATCCGCGCGGTAGGCGAATTGCTGTTGAATCAGCTTCGCATCGGCTTCTCCCGTATGGATAAGATCGTTAAGGAGAAGATGACCACCCAGGACATCGACACCATCACTCCCCAGTCTCTGATCAACATTCGTCCCATCGTTTCCGCCATCCGTGACTTCTTCGGTTCCTCTCCCTTGTCTCAGTTTATGGACCAGTCCAACCCCTTGGCGGAGCTGACCCACAAGAGAAGAATTTCCGCGTTGGGTCCCGGCGGTCTGTCCCGTGACAGAGCGTCCTTCGAGGTGCGTGACGTTCACTATACCCATTACGGCAGAATGTGTCCCATTGAGACCCCCGAAGGTCCCAACATCGGTCTGATCTCCTCTCTGGCTTGCTACGCAAAGGTAAACCGCTTCGGCTTTATCGAGGCTCCCTACCGCGTGGTTAAGAACGGCGTGGTTACCAAGGACGTAGTTTACATCTCCGCAGACGTGGAGGACGAGTACGTTGTTGCTACCGCCAACGAGCCCATCGATGAGAACGGCCATTTCGTAAACCGTAAGGTAGTAGGCAGACATCTGGACGAGATCGGCGAGTTTGAGGCAAGCCGTATCGACCTGATGGACGTTTCTCCCAAGATGGTGGTTTCCGTTGCCACCGCAATGATCCCCTTCCTTGAAAACGACGATAACACCCGTGCGCTGATGGGCTCTAACATGCAGAAGCAGGCTGTGCCGCTGATGATGACCGATGCTCCCATCGTAGGTACCGGTATGGAGTACCGTGCCGCATACGACTCCGGCGTTCTGGTGATCTGTAAGAGAAGCGGTTACGTAGAATCCGTCTCCTCCGACGAGATCGTGATCCGTACCGACGAGGGTAAGAGCGATCTTTACACCCTCACCAAGTTCAAGAGAAGCAACGCAGGCACCTGCGTGAACCAGCGTCCCGTGGTCAGCAAGGGCGACTACGTTAAGCAGGGCGACGTCCTGGCTGACGGTCCCGCTACCAAGGACGGCGAGGTTGCTCTCGGTAAGAACGCCCTCATCGGCTTTATGACCTGGGAGGGTTATAACTACGAGGACGCAGTTCTGCTGAACGAGCGTCTGGTTCGTGACGACGTTTATACCTCTATTCATATTGAAGAATACTATTGCGAATCCCGCGATACCAAGCTTGGACCGGAAGAGATCACCCGCCAGCTTCCCAACGTGGCAGACGAAGCGCTCCGCGACCTGGATGCAGACGGTATCATCCGTATCGGTTCCGAGGTTCACTCCGGCGACATCCTGGTAGGTAAGGTTACCCCCAAGGGTGAGACCGAGCTGACTGCAGAGGAGAGACTGCTGCGCGCCATCTTCGGCGAGAAGGCAAGAGAAGTCCGCGACACCTCTCTGAAGCTGCCCCACGGCGAATCCGGTATCATCGTGGACGTTAAGGTATTCTCCCGCGACGATTGCGACGTTCTGTCTCCCGGCGTGATCCAGTGTGTCCGCGTTTACGTGGCACAGAAGAGAAAGATCTCCGTAGGTGACAAGATGGCGGGCCGTCACGGTAACAAGGGTGTTATTTCCCGCATCCTGCCCCCCGAGGATATGCCTTTCCTTCCCGACGGCACTCCTCTGGATATCGTATTGAACCCCTTGGGCGTACCTTCCCGTATGAACATCGGTCAGGTGCTTGAGGTTCACTTGGGTATGGCCGCCCGCAAGATGGGCTGTAAGGTCATGACCCCCGTCTTTGACGGTGCAAACGAGAAGGACATTCAGGAATGGCTCAAGGAAGCCGGCTGCAGCGAGAACGGTAAGACCGTGCTGTACGACGGCCGTACCGGTCAGCCCTTCGATAACCCCGTAACCGTGGGCGTTATGTACTTCTTGAAGCTCCACCACTTGGTAGACGATAAGATCCACGCCCGTTCCACCGGTCCTTACTCTCTGGTAACCCAGCAGCCCTTGGGCGGTAAAGCTCAGTTCGGCGGCCAGCGTTTCGGTGAGATGGAGGTTTGGGCTTTGGAGGCATACGGCGCCGCTTACACCCTGCAGGAGATCCTGACGGTGAAGTCCGACGACGTGAAGGGTCGTGTGAAGGCTTACGAGGCAATCGTGAAGGGCCTGAACATCCCCACTCCCGGCGTGCCCGCATCCTTTAAGGTGCTGGTGAAGGAGCTGCAGTCTCTCGGTCTGGACGTTCGCGTCCGCGACAAGAACGGTGAGGAGATCCCCATGAAGGATTACACCGACGATGACGGTCCCGATGAAAAGAAATTCTCCGATGCAGAGCTTGGCGCAAGCGTTCTGGATTCCGAAGACGGTCTGGTCTACGAGGATGAGAACAGCGTACACGCAGGGCTCTCTGACGATGAGATCGCCGAGGCGGATTCCGAAGAGGAAGAATACGTCTACGACGAGAACGAAAACGATTATCTCGATTAAAGAAAGGAGTCGAAAACTATGGAACAGACTAACAACATGGAATTCGAGTCCATTCAAATCGGACTTGCATCCCCGGAAATGATCCGCTCTTGGTCTTACGGCGAGGTTAAGAAGCCCGAGACCATCAACTACCGTACCTTGAAGCCCGAACGCGACGGCTTGTTCTGCGAGCGTATCTTCGGGCCTACCAAGGACTGGGAATGCCACTGCGGTAAGTATAAGAGAGGCGCCCGCTATAAGGGCAAGGTCTGCGAGAAGTGCGGCGTAGAGATCACCACCGCTAAGGTGCGCCGTGAGCGTATGGGTCACGTAGAGCTGGCGGCTCCCGTTTCCCATATCTGGTACTTCCGTGCCATCCCCTCTCGTATGGGTCTTCTGCTGAACATCTCTCCCAAGCTGCTTGAGAAGGTTCTGTATTTTGCCCAGTATATCGTTACCGATCCCGGTGAGACCCCCCTTGCCAAGTATCAGCTTCTGAACGAGCAGCAGTACAGAGAGTACCGCGAGAAGTATGAGGACGATTTTAAGGCAGGCATGGGTGCCGAGGCTATCGAGCTGCTCCTCTCCGAGCTGGACTTGGAGGAGGAAGCGGCAAGACTGAAGAAGGAGCTGATGACCGCTCAGGGTCAGCGCAAGGTGCGCGACATCAAGCGCCTTGAGGTTGTGGAGGCCTTCCGTACCTCCGGCAACAAGCCCGAGTGGATGATCCTCCACGCTCTTCCCGTCATCCCCCCCGAACTGCGTCCTATGGTTCAGCTGGACGGCGGCAGATTTGCTACCTCCGACCTGAACGATCTGTACCGCAGAGTTATCAACCGTAACAACCGTCTGCTGAAGCTCCAGGAGCTTCAGGCACCCGATATCATCATTCGTAACGAGAAGCGTATGCTCCAGGAAGCGGTTGACGCCCTGATCGACAACGGCAGAAGAGGCAGACCCGTCACCGGTCCCTCCAACCGTCCCCTCAAGTCTCTCTCCGAGATGCTCAGAGGTAAGCAGGGTCGTTTCCGTCAGAACCTGCTGGGTAAGCGTGTTGACTACTCCGGCCGTTCCGTTATCGTCGTAGGCCCCGAGCTGAAGATGTATCAGTGCGGTCTGCCCAAGGAAATGGCTTTGGAGCTGTTCAAGCCCTTCGTTATGAAGCAGTTGGTTGAGACCGGCAAGTCCACCAACATCAAGGATGCAAAGAAGCGTGTAGAAAAGGCAAACAACGAGGTTTGGGACGCACTGGACGTTGTCATCAAGGAGCATCCCGTTCTTCTGAACCGTGCGCCTACCCTCCACAGACTTTCCATCCAGGCCTTTGAGCCCGTACTGGTAGAGGGCAGAGCTATTAAGCTCCATCCTCTGGTATGTACCCCCTTTAACGCAGACTTCGACGGCGACCAGATGCCTGTTCACGTTCCTCTGTCTGCAGAGGCACAGGCCGAGGCAAGATTCCTGATGCTTTCCGCCAACAACCTGCTGAAGCCCGCCACCGGTCACGCGGTGAACGTTCCTTCTCAGGATATGGTGTTGGGCTCTTACTACCTGACGGTAGAGATGCCCGGCGAGCCCGGTAAGGACAAGCACTTCCGTAACTTCGACGAGGCCATGATGGCTTACGAAAACGGAGAGCTGGGTCTGCACACCCTTTGCTACATCCGCGTAGACAAGGAGATCGACGGCGAGATCAAGTCCGGCGTGACCTACACCACTCTGGGTAGATTGATCTTCAACCGTCCCATTCCTCAGGATCTTGGCTTTGTGGACAGAAGCCTCCCCGGCAATCTGTTCAAGCCCGAGATCGACTTCGTTACCACCAACAGCGAGCTGTCCCAGATCTTGGACCGCACCATCAAGAAGCACGGCAACGTGGTTACCTGCGAGATGCTGGATAAGATCAAGGCACAGGGCTATAAATACTCCACCCGCGCTTCTCTCTCCATCTCGGTTTACGATATGACCATTCCTCCCGAGAAGGAGCCCCTGATCAAGGCGGCAGAGAAGGAAGTGGATCAGATCACCGAGCTGTTCCGTTTGGGTCTGTTCTCCGACGAGGAGCGTTCCCAGAGAGTCATCAAGATCTGGGAGGATTGTACCAAGGACGTTGCAACCGCGTTGCAGAAGAACCTGGACAAATACAATCCTATCAACATGATGGCAGTTTCCGGTGCCCGTGGTTCTATCAAGCAGATGCGTCAGCTGGCAGGTATGCGTGGTCTGATGGCATCCGCCTCCGGTAAGACCATTGAGATGCCTATTAAGGCAAACTTCCGTGAAGGCATGAAGGTGCTGGAGTACTTTACTGCGGCAAGAGGTGCTCGTAAGGGTCTGTCCGATACCGCACTTCGTACCGCTGACTCCGGTTACTTGACCCGTCGTCTGGTAGACGTTTCTCAGGACGTTATCGTCCGCGAGAAGGACTGCGGCGACACCAGAGGTCTTTGGGTTTCCAAGATCGTTGACCGTTTGGGCAGCGGTAAGGAAGAGGTTATCGAGCCCTTCGCAGACCGTCTCCCCGGCAGATTTACCATCGGCGACGTGGTACATCCCACCACCGGCGAGGTTCTGGTTCCCCACAACACCATGCTCCAGGAAGAGGACGTCAGCAAGATCATCGACGCAGGCATCACTCAGGTGAAGGTGCGTTCCGTTATCAACTGCCGCGCTAAGCACGGTGTCTGCGTACACTGCTACGGTGCGGATATGTCCACCACCAAGCCCGTTTCCATCGGCGAGGCTGTCGGTATCATCGCGGCTCAGTCCATCGGTGAGCCCGGTACCCAGCTGACCATGAGAACCTTCCATAGCGGCGGTGTCGCCGGCGGCGATATCACCCAGGGTCTTCCCCGTGTTGAAGAGATCTTCGAGGCACGCAGACCCAAGAAGACCGCTACTTTGGCTCCCTTTGCCGGTACCGTTTCCATTGAGGAGGCAAAGAAGACCAAGCAGATCACCGTGACCGGTGACGAAGGCGACATCACCACCATCTCCGTTCCTCTGCTCACCAAGCTGGCAGTGGAGGAGGGTGCCCACGTTGAAAAGGCTCAGAAGCTTACCGAAGGTACCGAGTACCCCGGCGATATTCTGGACATCAACGGTCTGGATGCCGTTTACGAATATATCATCAAAGAAGTACAGCGCGTATACCGTTTGCAGGCGGTAGAGATCTCCGATAAGCATATCGAGATCATTGCCCGCCAGATGACCCGTAAGATCCGTATCGACGCTACCGGCGACACCGAGTTGCTGGTTGGTGCATCCGTTTCCATCGGCGAGTTTGAGGAAGCAAACGAGAAGATCGCGGCAGCCAACGCAGAGAACACCACCGGCATCGAGCTTCTGCCCGCAGAAGGCAGCCCCATGCTGTTGGGTATCACCAAGGCTTCTCTGTCCACCGACTCCTTCCTGTCCGCGGCATCCTTCCAGGAGACCACCAAGGTTCTGGCAGATGCGGCTATCAAGGGCAAGGTTGACCCGCTGTTGGGTCTGAAGGAGAACGTGCTCATCGGTAAGCTCATTCCCGCAGGTACGGGTATGGCACAGTACCGCGACACCAACGTGGATCTGGGCGAGGCTCCCATCGAGACCGTTTACGACGCAGAGGAAAACTAAAAACCATGGACGACCGAATATGGGAGGCCGGCTGGAACCGGGCGCAGAAGCTGATGCGGAAAGGGCAGGCGGAAACGCTTTACCTGGCATCCGATGCAGACGACGCCTTTGCCGCTACGGTGCTTGCCGCAGCGAAAGCCGCCGGGATCTCCCCCGATCAGACAAAAACAGGAGACCAGCTTGCCAAACTGGCAGGGGTTGAGGTCTTCACCGCCGTGTTGACGGCAGTCAAAAAACAAGCATAAACCCGGCAGGGGAGCGGTGGAAAGCTGCTCCCCTGCGTGGTGCGCAAAAAAATGCGCCAAAAAACGGCATTAACTATTGACAAACAGCAATAGTTTGTGTATAATCAGTAATTGCGAATTTTTGTGAAAGGAGGACGATTATGCCTACATTTAACCAGCTGGTAAGAAAAGGCCGTCAGGACAAGGTTTGGAAGTCTAAGTCTCCTGCTCTGCAGAGAACCACCAACTCCCTTAAGAACGTTGTCGTGGAGCAAGCTGCACCTCAGAAGAGAGGCGTTTGCACCAAGGTTGCTATCAAGACCCCTAAGAAGCCTAACTCCGCGCAGAGAAAGATCGCCAGAGTAAGACTTTCCAACGGTATGGAAGTAACCGCCTACATCCCCGGTATGGGCCACAACCTGCAGGAGCACTCTGTGGTTCTGATCCGCGGCGGTAGAGTTAAGGACCTTCCCGGTGTACGTTACCACATCATCCGCGGTAGCTTGGACACCCAGGGCGTTGCCAAGAGAAACCAGAGCCGTTCCAAGTACGGCGCAAAGAGACCCAAGGCAGGCAAGTAATCTGCCGCAGGCAAGCAATTTGCCTGTTTGCTCAGAAAAATGCTTACACAGTGCGACAAAGAAAAGTTGTCACTTATATATAGATGACGATGTTTTCTTTTGTGCCTGACGGAAAGAAATTTTTCGAGTACCTATGAACTCATCGAAAGCATGGAAAATGCTATCACTAATGAAGGAGGGAAGTAAAGTGCCCAGAAGAGAACATGGATTTAAGAGAGAAGTGCTGCCGGATCCCGTATACGGTTCCCAGCTTGTCACCAAGCTTATCAATGGTGTCATGGAGGACGGTAAGAAGGGCGTAGCACAGAAGATCGTTTACGAAGCATTCGAGAAGGTAGCAGAGAAGTCCGGTCAGGACGCTCTGGAGATGTTCAAGAAGGCTTTGGCAAACATCATGCCTCAGTTGGAAGTTAAGGCAGTTCGCCGCGGCGGTTCCAACTATCAGGTTCCTATGGAAGTTCGTCCTGAGAGACGTCAGACTCTCGGCCTGCGTTGGTTGGTAAACTACGCAAGACTGAGAAGCGAGAGAACCATGGCAGATCGTCTGTATGGCGAGATCATGGATGCTTGCAACAGCACCGGCGGTGCCGTTAAGAAGAAGGAAGACACTCTCAAGATGGCAGAAGCAAACAAGGCATTCGCTCACTACAAGTGGTAAAAAGAACACTTCGTGTTCTTTATGTAAGAACGCTTCGCGTTCTTTCTGTGAAAAACGCTTCGCGTTTTTCCTCACTCGAATGTGCTTTGTACGTAGTCGTACAGAGAATAATGTTGCTTAAATACTGTCAAGAACTATAATATAGGAAAGGAAAACGAATATGCCGAGAAGTACTCCGCTTGTAAAAACGAGAAATATCGGTATCATGGCTCATATTGACGCCGGCAAGACCACCACTACTGAGCGTATCCTGTATTACACCGGTAAGACGCATAAGATTGGTGAGACTCACGAAGGCTCGGCTACGATGGACTGGATGGAACAGGAACAGGAGCGCGGTATTACCATTACCTCCGCTGCTACCACCTGCTTCTGGAAGGAAAATCGTATCAATATCATTGATACCCCCGGTCACGTTGACTTTACCGTAGAGGTAGAGCGTTCCCTGCGTGTATTGGACGGTTCCGTTACCGTTCTTTGCGCTAAGGGCGGCGTTGAGCCTCAGTCCGAGACCGTTTGGCGCCAGGCTGACAAGTACCGCGTTCCCCGTATGTGCTATGTCAACAAGATGGACATCATGGGTGCGAACTTCTATCGAGTTATCGATATGCTTCGCGACCGCCTGAAGGCGCCCGCAACCCCCATTCAGCTCCCCATTGGTAAGGAGAGCACCTTTAAGGGAATTATCGACCTGGTTAAGATGCGCGCTGAGATCTACCTCAACGAGGATGGCACTCAGTTCGAGGAGCAGGACATTCCCGCAGATATGATGGACCTCGCTCAGGAATACCGTACCGCTCTTATCGAGGCTTGCGCCGAGGTAGACGACGTGATCGGTGAGAAGTTCCTGATGGAAGAGGAGCCCACCATCGAGGAGATCAAGAACGCAATCCGCGTGGCAACCATCGACAACCGTATGGTTCCCGTATGCTGCGGTTCTTCCTATAAGAACAAGGGCGTTCAGATGCTGCTGGATGCAATCGTCGATTATATGCCCTCTCCCGTTGACATCCCCCCGATCAAGGGTGTAAACCCCGACACCGGTGATGAAGAGGAGAGACCCTCCGACGATAACGCACCCTTCGCTGCTCTGGCGTTCAAGATCATGACCGACCCCTTCGTAGGTAGACTGTGCTTTATCCGTGTCTACTCCGGTAAGATCACTTCCGGTAGCCAGGTATACAACTCCACGAAGGATAAGAACGA
>JAFYNA010000113.1 GCA_017549925.1 Clostridia bacterium
CAAACAATTTCGTCGCCACGTATTCCCGGATCTTGTTATCCGTGCCGTCCATGGCTTTCTTCAGATTGCCTTTGTGCTTATACAGGATCAGCCCGCTCACCGAGGTGCATACCGCGATAACGGGGAGGCTCTTCTTTAAGATCCACAGAAAGACGGGGAAGGCGATCCCTGCAAAATAAGGCAGGGCAACGCTGTAATTCACCACCAGCATGGCGATGACACCGGTGACCAGAAGGAAGCAGAACACCTTGGGGTCCACCGCCAGCACAAATCCGCCGAAGGAGGCCAAGCCCTTGCCGCCCTTGAAGTGCAGATAGAAGGGGAAGATATGCCCCAAAATTGCCGCCGCTCCCGCCAGATAGGGAGCAATCTCAAATTCCCCGCAGAAGATGGCAGCCAAGTGGAAGGCCGCAAACCCCTTGAAAACATCAAACAGCATCACCACCGCGGCAAAGCCCTTGCCGAAGTTCAACAGCACGTTGGTGGCACCTAAGTTCCCCGTGCCGTGCTTCCGCAGGTTAAACCGCTTGATCTTTCCGATCAACGCCGCAGGGTTCAAAGAGCCCAGCAAGTATCCTAAAAGGATACAAAGTAATACGTTCATTCCGCTTTTTTCCTCCTTTTGTGCCTCTTTCCTTTAGGATACTCTTAGGATATGGCAAAATGCCGAGGTTCTTATGAACAAACTGTAAAACCCATGCCCGCCTTGACAAAAACCATTCTTTTCGCTACAATAAAGGTAACGATTTCCCACGGAGGTTTTTTATGGAACGCAAGCTGATCACCCCCGACCCTTCGGCGGTTCCGGAGGTCTTTCACCCCTTGTTGAAGGGGGAGATCTATGACAGCAGCTGTTCTGCCGCGGCGCAGGTGTTTTACCTGCCGGGGGAGAAGTGTTTCTTAAAAACCGCTCCCAAGGGAACGCTGCAAAAAGAAAAAGAGCTGACCGCCTTTTGCCATCGGGTCTACAAAGCTCCCGAGGTGCTTGCCTACCGCAGTGAGGAACGGGATTGGCTGTTGACCACGGCGGTGGAGGGGGAGGATTGCATCCATCCCGACCACTTGGCAGATCCAAAAAAGCTTTGCGAGCTTTGGGCGGAGACATTGCGCACCATCCACAGCCTGCCCACGGCGGGTTGCCCGGTGGAGGATCACCGAGAACGTTACTTCGCCACGGCGGAAGAAAATTACCGCAGAGGAGAATGGGACTTATCCTATTGCCGCGGTGCCTTTGCCACGGCGGAAGAGGCCTACGGCTTTTGGGACTCCCGCCGCCATTTGCTGAAAAACGACACCCTCCTCCACGGAGATTATTGCCTGCCCAACGTGATACTAAAGGATTGGCAGGTGTCGGGGCTTATCGATTTGGGCAACGGCGGTGTGGGGGATCGCCACGTGGATCTGTATTGGGGCGCGTGGACGTTGAACTTTAATCTTCACACAGAGGATTACCGACAACGGTTTTTCGATGCCTACGGAAGAGATCTCATCGACGAGGAACGGCTTTTGCTGGTTTCCGTGGCGGAATGCTTTGGTTAAAGGAGAAATTTTATGACCGATTACAGCTTGCTGAACAAACAGCTCCTCGCCCTCACGGAGGGGGTGGAGGAGCCTATCTCCAACCTTGCCAACGCCTCGGCGTTGCTGTACCAAACCCTGGCAGATCTCAACTGGGCGGGATTTTATCTGTATAAAAACGGCGTCCTCCTTTTGGGGCCCTTCCAAGGGAAAACCGCCTGCACCAAGATCCCCATGGGGAAAGGGGTGTGCGGCACCGCCGCAGAAAAGGGGGAGACCTTGGTGGTCCCCGACGTGCACGCCTTCCCGGGGCATATCGCCTGCGACGGGGCATCCAATTCCGAGATCGTGATCCCTTTGTACGTAGGAGGCCGCCTTTTTGGGGTGCTGGATATTGACAGCCCTGTTTTCAACCGCTTCACGGAAGAGGATCGTGTAGGCTTGGAGCTTTTTGCAAGAACTTTGGAGACGGTGCTGAACGGATAAAAGGATCCCACGCTTTTCCCCCTGCGTGCGCTCGAAACAAAACCTTTTCACCCGCATAGGGCACAGTGCCGATTCGTATCATAGCGAAACGAAAGCGGGACGCCGTGGATGTCGTCCCGCGGGGCGTGTGCCGATGGCATGAATTTGAACGGCAACGGCGCGTTGTATCTTCAAAAAAACACAATCATCCGAAGAGAGCGAAAATTTTCCTCTCTTTTTTTGTTTTTCATTACAGTTTCATAACAAACCTGTGTTATAATACCCCCAAGAAGGAAAAACGAAAGGAAGAATCGACATGGCAAAAATATTGGTAGTGGAGGATGAGCAGGTCATCAACGACCTGATCGTAAAGCACTTGGCGCTGGTGGGACATACCTGCCTTTCCGCTTACGAGGGGTTGAGAGCCTTGGAGCTTTTACGTACCCACGAGCCGGATCTGGTGATCCTCGACGTGATGCTTCCCGGGCTGGACGGCTTTGATCTGGTGAAGCTGATGGGAGACGTACCGGTGATCTTCGTCACCGCAAAAAGCAACCTGGAGGACAAGCTGAAAGGCCTTTCCTTGGGTGCGGAGGATTACATCGTCAAGCCCTTTGAAATGCAGGAGCTGCTTGCCAGGGTGCGGGTGGTCCTGCGCCGTACCAAGCGGGATTCCAATGAGTTTTCCTTCGATGGACTCACCGTGGACTTCAACGCCAGAAAGGTGTTCCGCGGGGAGGAGGAGATCATTCTTGCACCCAAGGAGTTCGCCCTGCTGGAGGCCTTGATCAAAAACCGCAACATTGCCCTGTCCAGAGAGAAGATCCTGTGTCTGGTGTGGGCCTTCGACTACGAAGGAGACACCCGCACCGTGGACGTTCACGTGCAAAAGCTCCGTCAGAAGCTGGAGCTGAAGGACCGTATCAGAACCATCTATAAGGTGGGCTACAGATTTGAAGTATGAAAGGGAAAATGAAATTTTTTGAGCGCACCTATCTGTTGACGCTGTTGCTTTTCCTGCTGTTTCTCAACGGGTGCGTGTTTGCGTTGGCGTATTACACCCACGGGGGAAATCTGGACGCCGCACGGGAGGTCTGCCGCTCGGGGGAGACAGCGGCCTTGGAGGCTTATCTGCGGGACAGAGAGACCTTGGACGACGTGAACGAACTGCTTTTGCAGGTGTCTTACGGCAATTTCTACCGTAAAAAGAACGTCTATCTTGCCTTTACCCGTGAGGGGGAGACCACCTTCACCAACCTGCCCGCAGGGGTGGAATGTCCCGCGGCGGGGAAAATGACCGACCTGCGTACGGAGGGGAAGCGCTACCTTGTGTTCACCGAAGAAGCGGGGGAGGACGGACTGTTGTTCACCTACGCCTCCGACGTCACCTATCTGGACGAGGAATTCCGCACCCTCATGCTGGTGCTGGGAGGGGTCTCCTTGGCGGCATCGGTGTGTCTGGCGGTGTTTTTGTACCTCCTGTTGCGGAAGCTGTACGTCCCTCTGGACAACCTTTCGGGGGCGGCGAAGAGTCTGGCAGAGGGGGACCTTTCCGTCCGTGCAGACGCTTCGGGAACGGATGAATTTTCCGCCCTGGCAGGGCATTTTAACCACATGGCGGACAAGCTCCAGGGGCAGATCCAAACCCTGCAGGATACCGCCGACCAACGGCAACGGATGCTGGACGACCTGGCCCACGAGATGCGCACCCCATTGACGGGGATCCACGGCTATGCGGAATACATCTCCGCCGCAAGGATCTCCGAGGAGGAGAAGATCGAGGCGGCACAGTTTATTATGTCGGAATCCATGCGGTTGCGGCAGATCAGCGAAACACTGTTGGACATGGCCTTCGTGCGGGAAAACCGTATTTCCCCCACGGAGCTGGTGGCAAGAGAGCTTTTGCTGGCCACCCGCAGTCGCTTCGTCACACGCGCCCACGAAAAGGATCTCACCGTCACCGTTACGGGAGGGGAGTTCCTTGTATCGGGGGATAAATTGCTGTTGGAGCTGTTGCTCACCAACCTGACGGAAAACGCCTGCAAGGCCTGTCCTGTCGGTGGGCGCATTGAACTGGGCGCTACCGTCACCGAAGAGGGCAAGACTCTGTTCGTCAAGGATAACGGAAACGGCATGACCCCGGAACAGCTTGCCCATATCACCACCCCCTTCTACCGTACCGACCGTTCCCGCAACCGCAAGGAGGGGGGCACGGGGCTGGGGCTGGCTCTTTGCGAGCGCATCGCCATCGCCCACGGCGCCACTCTCACCTTCACCTCCGCTTTGGGAGAGGGGACTACCGCCTTTGTTATTTTTGGGAAATCCGAAAATTTTACAACTCCATGACAACTCCGTGACGGTTTCCATATATTCCCGTGGTAACATGGTCATACCGTGAAAGCGGAATCTATTTTTCAGAAAGGAACACCCTATGAAAACCCAGAAGAGCTTATTCTTCAAAACGGCGCTCTGTCTGTTGGTGGCCTGCGCCGTGCTGTCCTCGGGGCTGCTGTTCATCGCCGCATCCGTGGAAGGCACCTCCTCCATCAACGGCGAGTCCGTGACCCCCGCAATCGAAGACGTGGGCGGCTCCGATGCGGATCTCCCTCCCGTGGACGATCCCGAGACCCCCGCTCCTCCCGCCACCGTGGTTGACCGGTACCTCACCGTCACCGAAGAAGAGGGCAAGACTGTCGCCACCCTCTACACCCCCGAGCAGATCGCGGATTTCAACGCCCGCAGAGAAGCAGGAGAGTGGTTCAACCTCTCCGACGAGGAGGTTCTGGCGCTGATCACCGATACCCGCGAGATGTTCTTTGAGTACGACGTGATCCGCATCAACAACCTGGACGGTACCACCTCCAAGTACTACGGCTACAGCTTCTATTCCGAAGGCGACTACCTGCAGTACTTCGGGATGCCCGTAGAAGGCACGGAGGCCTCCTTCAACCTGAGCAAGGATCTGCACTACGCCACCGTAGAACGTATCCGCGTGGTTCACAGCGCAGTAACCATCCCCGACGGGCTTTGCAATCCTGAGCACGTGGTGGTATTCACCGGCTTTGAAAGCGAACCCAACTTTGACGATTATCCGGATACCCGGCGTGGGCTGAACCTTTTGGGTCGCCAGGTAGCGGGTTATTGGTTCTTCGGACAGGATTACTGGCAGGCTTATTGGTTCGAAGGCAGCCGCGGTGGTGCCTTCATCCTGACCACCGACAACGGTCTGTTGGGTGAATCTGCCCATTATATCAGCGATATCTCTACGTTTGACAGAAACGACTACACCCGTCTGTACAAGGCTTCCGAGGACTTTGATTTCGGTAAGTATGAGTACGCCGTGGAAGGTCATTCCGTAGTTATCGAGCTGTGGGACGATAAGACCGAGACTTTGGTTGCCCGCGTTCTCGTGAACAACGAGGAAGAGGTTGCTACCGCAGAAGCTTTGTGGGACGAGATGATGGCATACCTTGAGAATAACGAAAACTACGAAATGGTTGACGTGGAGGATTACTTCACCGTGAACAACTACTCCGTAGTAGTCTACCTCAACGGTGCTACCGGTCTCTTTGGTCGTGGCCCCACCTATTTCCACTACCGTGCAGACTATAAGAGCGACATCTGGGGCTTCGGTGAGTATGACCAGTGCTACCAGCTTTCCGGCTGTGAGGACATGGCGGCTTACATCAACTCTCTGTTGGTAAAATATTTGTCCGCCGAATAAAGGATTTTGGGAGAATTCTCCGTCTCCTTAAAAAAGCATAACCTTTCTTGTTTGCAGGTGTCCCCCCGTTCCTCGGGGGGATGCTTGTTTTGTTTTATGGGAGGGGATGAGTATGGTCTGTTTTTGGCAAACGTGAAACTCGAAATCCTCCCTCTTGACATTTCTCTCAAAATATGCTACCATAACCCCGCGGCAAACAAAACAAGGAGGGAAAACGCTATGATCCTTACCCTGGACATCGGCAACACCAATATCGCTTTGGGCGGATTTTTTGGCGGAGAGCTTGTCTTCTCGGCAAAGATGGCCTCCAACCCTACCCTCACTGGGGATGAATACGCCTGCAAGCTTTTGGACATCCTTTCCTTGTACGGTGTGAACCCCAACCGGGTGGAGGGAGCCATCCTTTCCTCCGTGGTGCCCGCCTTGAACCAAAGCATGGCGTCTGCGGTGCAGGCGGCCTGCGGCGTGACCCCGCTGGTGGTGGGGCCGGGGGTCAAAACCGGGCTGGGCATCCGCTGCGACGACCCTGTTTCCGTGGGCTCCGATCTCATCTGCGCCTGCGTGGCGGCAAAACAGCTTTACGGCTGTCCCGCCTTGATCATCGATATGGGTACCGCCACCAAAATGATGGTGGTGGACGATAAGGGTGCCTTCATCGGCGTTTCCATCATCCCCGGGGTTTCCATGGGGCTGAACGCCTTGTCCTCGGGCACGGCACAGCTTCCCCAGGTGAGCTTGCGCCAGCCGCCTTCCGTCATCGGGAAGAACACGGCGGATTGTATGCGTTCCGGGGTGCTGTACGGCAACGCCTCCATGCTGGACGGCATGATCTGCCGTATGAACAAGGAGTACAGCGAGACTCTTCCCGTGGTGGTGACCGGCGGAGCGGCATCCATGGTCATTCCTTATTGCGACAGCAAAATGACCGTCGACCCCCATCTGGTGTTGAAGGGCTTGCACCTTCTGTACCGGCGTAACAACTAAAAAAACGAAGATACATAAAAAAGCGTTGTACCGCATTTTACGGACGACAGCAAGGAGGAATCTTTTTATGCAAACAAAACAAAGGCAGAGAATGTCTACCGAGATCATGGTCTTGGGTGCCATCCTGACCGCATTGGTGGTAGTCCTGCAAATGATGGGATCCTTCATTCGTTTTGGAATGTTTTCCATCTCTCTGGTTTTGGTTCCCATCGTCATCGGCGCCTCCATCGGCGGGGCAAAGCTGGGAGCTTGGCTGGGCGGCGTATTCGGCATCGTGGTGTTGCTCAGCGGTGACGCGGCGGCGTTCCTTGCCATCAGCGTGCCGGGCACCATCATCACCGTCATGGTCAAGGGCATCGCCTGCGGACTTTGCGCGGGATTGATCTACCAATGCCTTTCCAAGCGGGAGCGATACGCTTCCGTGGTGATCTCCGCTCTGGTGTGTCCCGTGGTGAATACCGGCGTGTTCCTTTTGGGGTGCGGCGTGTTCTTTATGGACACCATCAAGACCTGGGCCTTGGCAGACTACGGCGACAACGTGGTGGGATATCTGTTCTTGGGTCTGGCAGGAGTGAACTTCTTGGTGGAGGTGGCTATCAACGTGCTGTTGACCCCCGCCATCGTGAGACTTCTGGATCTCAGAAACAAAAAGAAAGCATAAGTGAAAAAACCTTCCGGTCACACGGAAGGTTTTTTGTATCGGATCTTTGCTCTCGCACGTGAACCATTTGCCCTGCAGGCAAACTTCGTTTTTTACCTTACGTCTCCTCTTAACTTAAACAGCAAGAACAAATTGGGGAAGATCATCAGCCCGCCCAAAATATCCGCCAAGATGAGCAGACTGCTCAGAGGCACCAAAGCGCCCACCGCGGCGCAGACCACACTGCAAAGGCAATACACCGTCTCTCCCCTCGGCAGGGAAAGAAATTGCAGACACACCCTGCTGTAATAGCACCAGCTGAGAATGGAGGAGAAGGCAAACACCGCCGAAAGGATGGCGAACACCCACACCCCGTTCCCGAAAAATAAGGGAGCAAGCACCTCCGTCATAGAGCCGCACCCGGTGACCAGCAAGGCCAGGGCAGTGAGGGTGGACACCAAAAAGGTATCCGCAAAGATCTCAAAAACGCCCCATTCCCCCTGCTTCACAGGGTCACCCTCCCCGGAGGAGGCGTGGGCAAGGGGAGAAGAGCCTACCCCCGCTTCGTTGGAGAACACCCCGCGGGCAAAGCCTTCCCGCATGGAGGCGGCGATCAACGTACCGGAGACCCCTCCCGCCAAGGGACGGATGCCCAAAGCACCCTGCAAAATTTGAGAAAAGGCATTGGGCACAGCGGGGAGATGGGTCAGCAGGATCCAGCCCATGGCACTCACGTACAAGGCGGAGGCCGCAGGCACCAAAACCCCGTTCCATCTGCCGATCCGTTCCCGCCCACCCCAAAGGCAGTAGGCCAAAAGCACACCGCACACCCCGCCGCAGATCCAAGGAGAGACTCCCAAAACAGAGACCGTCTCAGAGAGAGCCCCGATCTGGGTGAGGTTGCCCACCCCAAAGGAGGCCATCACGCAAAGCAGGGCAAAGCAGACCGCAGTCTTACGGTAGCCTAACGCGGAAAGGATGTAAGGCGCACCGCCGACGTAGCCATGCTCCGTCCTCTTGCGGTGCTTTACCGCCAGGAACACCTCCGCGTATTTCAGCGCCATGCCTCCCAGCCCGCTGACCCACATCCAGAACACGCTTCCCGCTCCGCCCACGGCGATGCCGTAGGCCACTCCCGTGATGCTTCCGATGCCAACGGTGCCTCCCAAGGCGGTGGAAACGGCGCGGAGCAGATTGCGGCGGTTCTGCTTTCCCTTGGGGAGATTTCCCACGGTGCGCTTTAAGATCCACGGCAGACGCAGGGGAAGAAAACGGGTCTTGAGGGTAAAATACCCGCCGAAGGAGAGAAGCAGCCCGATGAGGGGCATCCCCCACAGGGCATTGCGTACAGCTTCCAGCAAAAGGCTCCTCCCTTCTAAGCCACGGGCTCGGGGGGCTTCACTTGGGGCGGCGGCTGTTCCCCGACCTCCAAGGGCATATCCAACCCGATGTTAATGGTGACGGCGGCCTCCGCGTTCAAAACGTACCCCTCGCCGATCTCGTCGTAGACAAAGGTATGGTCACAGCTTTCCACATTCCCCAAGGTTTTCAGCCATAGGTCCAGATCCTCTTTTGCGTTCTCCCACAGACGGGCTTCCGTGAGGGTCACAGAGACTTTTTCGTATTCCTTGTAGGTCACTTTCGTTACGGTGATGGGGGTGCGGATAAAGCCAAACAGCTTTATTTCCTCCTTTTCCACCACCGTGTCAAACCGTGTATAGGGGCTGTCCGTGCCCCCAAGGGAGGGAAGCACCCGCCCTAAGACGGAAACGCTCTTCCGTACCGTCTCCCGCCCGGTGTAGGCTTTTGCCTCCACGGTGGTGGGGAACACCCGGGAATAGCTTTCGTAAACCCGCGCCAGCACCGTGCCCTTGGCATGATGCAGGCGGTACACGTTCCGCTTGCCCACCGAGAAGGCGGAGATGAGGATCTGCCCCGCCTCCACCACCTCTCCCGGGGAGACGATCACCGTCCCTGCGGAGGAGACGGCGGAAACAATGATCCCGTCACGGGAGGCCACCACGTTGCAATAGCCGTCATGTACCGCAGGGGGTGTCTCCGCCACCCGCTCCAGCACCTCCACCTGAATGTGGGTGCCCTTTATGTTGATGGCGATAGAGGAAAGCTGATGGAAGGACACCAAGAATTGGTTCTGCACCTTCAGTACGGGAATGGCGGGGATGTAGCTCCCCACGGTGACCCCCTGCTCCTCCAAGGCGGCCAAGATCTCCTCTGTGGGAATGGTGAGGTTGCCGTTGACCGTCACCTGCCACACAAACAGCTCGCTGTAAAACAAAATCGCCAGCCCCAAAAACAGCCCCAAAAGCAGCCCCGGGCGTTTTTTGTATTTTGCCGCCAAAAAGGGAAGTCCCTTGGTTTTGACGATCTCCCCGGGGATCTCCGCCTCGGAGGCGTTGTTCAAAAGCAGCTCTGCGTGGGCCAGGGTGGTTTTGAGATACCAAGTCCCCTCCCCGCCGTGGAGGCTCCAGAAAAGGATTTTGTTCACCGTCAGCCTGCGCAGAAAGGGCAGGGGATCCTCACAGCAAAGCTTGACGGTGTATTCTCCCAAAAAGAGACGAAAAAACGGATACATATCTACACCTCCTCGGGCAGATAACAGACCTTTACGATCTTCCCCTCGATGACGATACAGGTCTCGGAGAGATACCGCATCTCCAGCTTATTGCCAAAGATCCCCAGCTTCTCCGAACCGCCCTTCACCGTGATGCGGGTGTGGCCGTATTCCAAAAGACCGTCGATCCCCTCTGCCACCAGCCGTTCCTTGCCTCGCCATTCCAAGAAGATCCCGCCGCCCACACGTGGCAGGATCTCCTCCGCCAGCCGCCGGACAAGAGGTTTTCTTTTGTTTTCCATCATATCATCACCTGCAACACCAGTATATTTTACGGGAGATGATTTTATGAGGCTTTCCCCGGGGGTGCGGCTGTTGTTGCCCATGGGCTGTTTGCTGTTTTTGTTGACAAACCCCTCTGCGGCGGGGGAGGCGGTGCTTTCCCGCACGGAGTTCTTCTTGGAGCGGGTGTTTCCCACTCTGTTCCCCGCGCTGTGCCTTTCGGGGGTGGTGGCAACCTCCCCTTGGATGGCAAGGCTGTACCGCCTGCCCTTCGGGGTGGAGCTGACGGCGTGGCTGTTGGGGGTGCTTTGCGGCTTCCCCGTGGGGGCGAGAACGGCGTATTTGCTGTACAAGCGGGGGCAGATCGACGGGAGACGGGCGGCCTTCCTCTGCGGCTTCTCAAACCTTGCCTCCGCTCCCTTTTTGATGGGGGTGGTGGGGAACGCTTTGTTCGGCGACCCTGCCTTTGGGGTGCTTTTGGTGGGCTTGCAGGCGGGATGCTCCCTGCTCACCGCAGGGGTGCTGTATTTTTGCCTGCGCCCCTCCTGCCATGGGATCACTACCGTTCCCGCAAAGGAAAGCGGGCTTCTCGCCTCGGTCACGGCGGGAACCCGCACCGCAGGGGAGGTGGGCGGAATGCTGATCTTCTTCGGCGCGGCGGCGGATTGCCTGGGGAAGAGCCTTTCCGCCGAGGGCGTGCCGCGGGTGTTGCTCACCGCCTTGCTGGAGTTTTCCGCAGGGTGCGGGGAGGCGGCACTTTGGGGCGGGGGAGGGAAGCTCCTTGCCGCCATCACCGTGGGTTTTTCCGGGCTTTGCGTGCTGGGGCAGGTGTCTGCGGTGACCAAGGGAGAGCTTTCTTTGGCACCGTATTTGGGCGGAAAGATGATCCAGGCCGCCCTTATGGGAACGGCGGTGTGGTTGCTTGTGTGAGAAAAGTTTTCCTTCACTTTTTTTGGAAAAAGCCTTGACAAACCGGAATATTTGTGTATAATAGTTTTTGCGCGTTTGAGAAGTGCCTCGCTTTTCCATGAGACAAAGCGCGCGGGAAAATAAAATGTCTGCGGCTGTGGCGGAATTGGCAGACGCGCACGTTTGAGGGGCGTGTGGAGTACTCCGTATGGGTTCAAGTCCCATCAGCCGCACCAGAAGAAAAAACGACTTGCGTAAGCAGGTCGTTTTTTTGTAATCTAAGCTTTGAGCTGTATCTTTTCTTCTCCCGAAAACGACAGTTTTCGGCACGGAGGTTTCTTTCGGGGGAAAGGGGGACTTTCTTTTTCGAAAGAAAGCCCCCCTTAATCGTTCTCTTACTTTAATTCAACCCCAAGGTCGCCAAGAGCTGCTCCTTGGTGCGGTAGCCCACGGAGGTGGCCACCGTTCTGCCTTCCTTGATCAGCAATACCGTGGGAATGCTGGTGATCCCGAACCGTGCCGCCAGAGTGCCCTCCTCGTCCACGTTCACCTTGCAGACCTTCCACTCGGGATGCTCCTCTGCGATCTCCGCGATCACGGGGGCGATCATCTTGCAAGGGCCGCACCAGGTTGCCCAAAAATCGATGAGTACGGGTCTGTCACTGCAAAGCACCTCCGAAGAGAAGGCCTCTGCGGTCAATTTCACTTCTGCCATAATGTATCTCCTTCTTATTTTTCTTTGTAATACAGCAAACAGTGGCAATACCCCTCAAAATCGGGATCCTTGATCTGCTCGCGGAATTCTTTGCACATACACTTAAATTCCTCCGCCTTTCCTACGCGGCAGGGGCAGTAGCCGTCCTTCTTCTCCAGACCTTCCTTGATGGTGCGGACGATCTCTTCGTTTTCGTTCAGTCTGATCTTCATATCCGTTTCACATCCTTTCAACTGTGGCTTCATTATAACACATCTTTCGGAAAAAAGAAAGAGAATTCTGTCATCCTTCCCAAAAAATTAACATTTGAAGAGGAAAACCTCCGCAGAGCGATTCCGCGGAGGTAAAACCAATTATTTTACAAGGGTGACGGTGTAGCCCTCGGCTTCCAGGATATCAATGATCCCTCCCTCGCCGATGACGTGGGCAAGTCCTACGGCAACGAACACCGTCTCGCCGGATGCCAGATAGGACTTGATCCCGTCTGCCATAATGCGGTCCCGCTCCGTGATCATTTTCTGAACGTATTCCTCGTAGTACGCCTGCTCTTTGGAGGACAAGCCCTCGGGGATCACGGTGGTCAGCTCTTTTCTCAGTTTCTTTTCGTTCCCCTCGCACCACAGCTCGTAAAGATATGCGGAGGAATACATGGACTCCCATTTCTTCATCTCGACGGCTTCCTCCAGCATCATGACCTGGGTCTCTTTGGAGTAGTCCGTGAGGGTGTTGTAATGCTCTTCGAAATCCTCGATCTCATAGACCTTTTTGTTCTTGTCCTCTGCCAGCTTCAACAGGCGCATATCCACGCCTTTGTCGGAGGTAAGGTTGCCGAACAATCCGGCGTACCAGTTATCGATGGCAGAAGCCGCCGCTGCGGGCTTCATCACGTCGGAGTAGAAGCCGTAGCCCATGGCGAACAAAAGTCTTTCTGCGCGGGTATAAAGATCGTCGTGCTGCAAATAGGATTGCAACGTGGTGCCGTCTGTGAAATACAGGGAGGCGGCGTAGGCTTGGGCAAGGGCTTCGTCCTTTTCCAGCCGTTCTTCAAAGTCGGTCAGATTCGTTTCCACAGCCAAAGCGTCAGCGCTTCCAAAGGCATCGTAAATGCTTTGGGGCAGATATGCCGTGCGGTTGTCTCCCGTGTGGATGGTCCCCAGCAGATATGCCGTGTTGCCTTCCCGGTCGGTGATCTCGTAGAACAAGGGAGTGGCTTTTTCCTCCTGGGGCGGTTCCGTATCGGGATAGGGGATCTCAAAAATGGCTTCATAAGAGCTGTAGCTTCCCGGCTCGATGTAAAGATCTCTTGCAAAGGCGATCAGATCGCTGGAGCTTTTGCTGCGGTTGGCTACAAGGATGATCCGCGCGGCGGTGACAAAGCCGGTATCCTTATCGATTGCCATTCTGCAGGTAGCGGTGTTGGGAGTGGCGTTTGCGTGAAGCTGGGGATTGTTGCCCTCCAGCTCTCCCGCGCGGGTCAGGCAGGTCTTCATGGAGGAGTAGGTAAGCTCTCCCTCCAAAATGATAAAATTGCTGATCTCATTGATGGTAAGGTTATTCAGCTGCGCGTAATGGGGCAGCGGCACGTTCTGCAATTCCTTTTGTTCTTCCAGATCCGTAAAGTAGCCGTCCGATTCGGTTTCGGAGAAGCCTTCGCCATCTCTGTCGATGTAACACATTCCACGCGTCTGCTTGCGGCGAACGGTTTTGAAGATGCCGGCGTTGGCAAGCAGCTTGCTTTCCGTGGCAAGCATGGCGGGGAGATCGTGTTCGTCCGTGCAAGAAAAGATGGTCAGCTCTTCCACGTAGGTTTTGCCGGTCTGAACGCGGTACAACTCGTCGTAGATCCGAACAGTACCCTGCTGGTAGCGGAACAGGATTCCGGTTGCGTAACGAATCGCGTAGGGCAGGGTCATATCACTGACGTATTTTACGGTTTTGTAGTTAAAGGTGCGGTTAATCTCCTCGTCAAGTATTTCCGGCGTTCCGAGAGACGTTTTGTATTGAGAGGAATAAACGGCGGCACCCTTAGTATAGGTCACGTTGTATTGTAATTCCGTGATGCTTCCGTCCTTAATCCGCGCCCATCCGTCCGCTTCGAATTTCAGCAGAGCGTATTCCTCGGGCAGATCGGGGATCCAATCCTCCGCCGAAACGCTTGCGGAAAAAAGGATCAGCTCCGGGTCGTCGGGAGAGAATATGATGTTCCCGTATTTTTCGGGATCCAACAGCTTCGCGGGGATCTGCCGCTTGGAAAAATTTTTGTAAAGCTCCGTGCCTCGATAAACGTATTGTTCGTCAAGGAAGCTGTAGGTGGTGGTGTCGTTTCGGGAGGTCTCCACGCTGTCAAAAACCTGATCGTTCAGGGTATGACGGGTCTCCACCAGGGCTTTGGGCTCTTTGGTGGTCAAGCCCAGATATTTGGAGGTTCCGGAATGAACGTCCGTGAAGGTATCCGTGCCCACCTGCTTATTCGTTTTGACGTGAAAGGTGATCTCGTAGCTGTCGGCATTCTCATAAAGCGCCATAGCGGTTTGATATGCCTCCAGCGCTTGGGGATCAACGTGGTATTGGCTTTCCTTCTCCTGCTGTGTGTCGCAGGCTGCCAAAGATAACAGCATCAGCACCGAGAGAAGCAGGGCGATGGATTTTTGGAACAAACGCATAGAAAAACCTCCTTTTTGATTTTATGCTTTCCATACAAAGGGGAAGATCATTCTTCCTCCGGAACGTAATCGGGGTAGGGGTAGAACAGCATTTTCCCTTCGGAAATGCGGTATTCGTGGATGCCAACGCTGCAGCCGATGAAATAACTGTCCCCGATCTTCACGATGGAATTGTGGTAGACGGGCCCCCAGTCCTCTCCGTCGTAAAGTATGATAGTCTCCCCGGTGTTCACGTCCACGGTCAACAACCCTTTTGAGGCGGCGATCACCAGCCTATCACCGTCCAAAAGGGCGACGTGGGCGTTGATCTTCGGTTCCGCCACCACGTCCAATTGCCAGCCTTTTTCGTTCAGATCCGTGAAACGGTAGACCTTGTAATCTCTGTATCTCCCCGCTAAAATATATGCCACGGGATCATAGCGTTCTTTTTGGTAAAGCCCCGCAACGAAAACACCGGTAAGGACGTTTTCCGGCTTGACGATCCCCTGGGAAAGCTCGCTGTAGAAATTCGCCGTGGAGACCCAGCCGCCCCACTCTCCCAGATCCTCCGCAAACAGCTGACGGGAGCCGGTGGATATGGAAAAGGGGCCGATATCGTTGGAGTCTGCCACGTTCAGCCAAAGCTCGCCGTTTTCCTCAAACAGATGATAAAGCGGGCCTTTGTAGCCGTATTTTTCGTCGGCGGACGCCCGCAGGCTCATCTGCAGGGCGGTGTATTCTACCGCCGTCAGCTCGTCAAAGTTCAACCCCTTCACCGCAAGGGTGTCCGCTTTGTCGCAGCTTGCCAACAACAGGCACCCTGCTATCAAAAGAAAAACGGTTGCGATACGCAATACTTTCATAAAACCCCTCCATACAGCTTTTTGTCTACACCGATAGAATATCACACTTTGTGCGTTTTGTCAATAAGGTAGGTAAAAAAAGAGAGGAGGGTTGGTGCAAAAGACGAAGCGTAGACAGAAGGGTTCGATGGCGAAAGACTCCATTGCGGCGGGAGGGATAGCCAACGCGACGGGAGATCGGAAGGGTCCGATTCCCTCCATTGTCGTACGCGGGCGCCGGAAGATCGGAAGGGTCCGATTCCCTCCGAAAATCCTATTCAAAACAAAAAAAGCCCCCACGCGGGGGGCTTTTTTGTTTTGGAGCGGGCGACGGGAATCGGACCCGCACGGTCAGCTTGGGAAGCTGAAGTTCTACCACTAAACTACGCCCGCATATGAAAGAGGTTGTTACACCTCTTTTTTTAAGGTTACAAAGCGATACCGCAGACCGGATACGGAGGTCTCCCACTCGGAGGTCTCCTCCAGCTGCCAGCCGTCCTCGCGGCTGAGGGCAGGGAAGAAAGCGTCCGCATCGGGGGTCTCACTGTCGATCTCGGTGATGATGGCGCCGTCGCAAGCACCGCAGAAGGCCTTATAGATACTCTCGCCGCCGCAGAGGAACACCTTCTTGTCTTTGCCATGCTCTTCCAGCAGGGTAAACAGCTCCAAAGCACTTCTGGCCACCAAAAGGTTCTCGTACCCCGCGGTGTTCTCGTACCGGGAAGAAAGCACCACGTTGAGACGGTTGGGCAGCGGCTTCCCGCCGGGGAAGCTCTCTAAGGTCTTTCTGCCCATGACCACCACGTTGCCGGTGGTCAATGCTTTGAAATTTTTAAGATCCTCGGGGACGCGGTAAAGCAAACCGTTGTCCTTGCCGATGGCACCCTTGCGGTCAACTGCTACAAGAATGATCATAAACGCCTCGTTATATCGCCACGGGAATGTTCTTGATCTGGGGATGGGTCTCGTAATCCTCCAGCCATACGTCCTCTACCGTAAAGTCGTAGAAATCCTTTACCTCGGGGTTGATATGGAACTTGGGGGCGGGAAGGGGTTCCCGAGAGATCATCTCCTTGATCAGATCCACGTGTCTGTCGTAAATATGGGCATCCGCAATGACGTGGACAAATTCCCCCGCCACCATGCCGGAAACCTGAGCGAACATATGCAGCAATACGGCGTATTGGCACACGTTCCAGTTATTGGCAGTCAAAACGTCCTGACTGCGCTGGTTCAAGATACCGTTCAGCACCAGCTGACCGTCCTCCTGGGTGACGTTGAAGGTCATGCTGTAAGCACAGGGATACAACGCCATGGAATGAAGATCGTGGTGATTGTAAAGGCTGGTCATGATCCGACGGGAGAAGGGATTGTGCTTCAGATCGTAAAGCACTCTGTCTACCTGATCGAACATACCCTCTTTATACTGATGCTTAACCCCCAGCTGATAGCCGTAGGCGGTGCCGATGGAGCCTTCCTCGTCCGCCCAGGAATCCCAGATGTGGGAATGGAGATCGTGAATGTTGTTGGATTTCTTCTGCCAGATCCACAAAAGCTCATCCACACAGTTCTTAAGGTTGGTCTTCCGCAAGGTCAACGCAGGGAATTCCTTCCGCAGGTCGTAGCGGTTCACCACACAGAACTTCTTGATGGTGTAAGCAGGGGTGCCGTCCTCCCAAACAGGGCGCACCTTCTCCCCGCGGGTATCCGTACCGTTTTCCAGAATATCGCGGCACATATCAATGAATAAGGTATCTGCATAGCTCATGGGGACACCTCCAAGGATTTTCTGCTTATCGGGGAATAGTTTACCACATTCCCGTCGCTTTTGCAAGGGGTTTTGCCAAAAAATCTTTCGACTTTATGCGCCCTGTTCCTCCTCGGCGCGTCTCCGCTTGCCGCCTGCGTATTCCTTCAACAGCATGGCCAGCATCACGCAGAAGGAAATAAATCCGCCTCCTGCCACCCAAATGCAAGCGGGGTGATCGGTGGTGGTGTCGGTGAAATCACGGTTGAGGATGGCGATCTTTTGCATCTCGGTGTAATCCTCCGGCCCCTTCCCATCGGGGAAGATCAGCAGTCCGCTGTCTGCGGGATTTTCCAGGGGATCCAAAAAGTTGATCACACCGGTGAATGTCACGTTGCTTTCAAAGGATTCGTCCAAATACTTCACACGGGAGCAGATCGCCCCGCGGGAGCCGTCCTCCTCGGTGATCCAATAATAATGCACCAAATTTTCCTGCAGGTCAATGACAGAGAAGGCATGGGTGATCTCCGTAAAGGTCACCGTCTGCAATGCCGTCTTTTCCCCGGTGGTGGAATAGGGGGCAAACTCCAAGGGCACGGGGAAGAACCCCAGCACCATCCGCGCCGCCAAAAATACCAACGTCACGCCCAATGCAATTTTCACCTTTAACGTACGATCCATGGCCGTTTCTCCTTCATAGCCGTTTTCTTTATTATAAGACACCGCGGGAGATTTGTCAAGGGAAAAAATCCGCCCCCCTGTCAAGTATTTTTTTGGAAAATATTTGCCGGAGGGAGCGTTTTGCTTTCACTATACATATGTCGAAAATCCGTCAAACGTCCAAAACTTTTTTTGAAAAAGCGCAAATGTTTTTCTCCCTCTTGCATTTTTCCTCCCGATGGAGTATAATATCCCGTAGCTTTTGATAAGGACGGATTTCTTTATGACCTTCTATATCGCCCAGGCTGTGGGCTTTGTGGGAATGACCTTAGCGTTCATTTCCTTTCAGCAAAACAAACGGGAACGCATTGCTTTTCTGCAGATGCTTTCCTCCTTGGTATGGACGTTGCACTTCGGGCTTTTGGGCGCTTATTCCGGCATGGCGATGAACCTGATCGGGGCGGCAAGAGGCTTTGTGTATTCCAAGAAAGGGTCTGCTCCTCGCTGGTCCTACGCTTTTTGGCCCTACGTGTTCTCTGTTGTTTCCGCAGGATGCTGTATCGCCACTTGGGAAAGCTGGCTTTCTCTGCTTCCCACGGTGGCCATGGTGGTTACCAGCTTTGGGTTGTGGGCGGATAACCCCAAGACCGTCCGCAGGCTGAACCTTCCCGGCTCTTGGCTGTGGCTGGCGTATAATCTGGCAAGCCTCTCCTGGGCGGGTGCCATCACGGAATGCTTCAACACTGCCTCCATTGTGATCGCTATGTGGCGTTTTGACCGCAAAGGAAGAAAAAACTCTTGACAAGCGCAAAAAATACATATATAATTATGAAAAACAAAAACCAAAGGAGAAATGAATATGAAAAAATTCTTGGCATTGCTTTTGGCATCTCTCATGGTGTTCGCTTTGGCGGCGTGTACCGAAGAGTCTACCGATGTCAGCAGCACTTCTTCCGCCGCAGGCGTAAGCAGTGAGGCTCCCACCTCCTCCGAGGAAGCTGCTTCCGAGGCTGAGTCCTCCGAAGAGCCTTCCGAAGAGCCTTCCGCAGAGCCCTCCGAGGAACCCTCTGAGGATGCTTCTTCCGAGGATGAGGACGTTCTCGAGGCACCTGCACTGATCAACAAGTTCGTTTCCATCGGCACCGTTGCTACCTCCGACCGCGCTACCGGCACCAACGCCCTTCCCCTTACCGGTGTTGACGTAGAGCCCGCATACGGCGCAATGATCCTGTATACCGCAGAGTACGGCGTGCTGGATGCAGAGGAGCTGGCTGAGTTCGCAGTGGTTGTTTTCAACTACGATCACGAGTATTTCGGCTACGTAAAGACCGCCTTCTATGAGGTTGGTGAGGCTGAGGAGATCTCTGCTGACGAGGACGGCTTCATTCTGGCCATCCACTCCAGCCAGGAGACCTATATCCCCCGCGCAAAGAACATCAAGGACGGCACCACCGTATTCCCCCACGGTCTGCACCTCTACACCGGTGTTGACTATTCTGCAGACAAGGCAACCACCGCTCCCACCATTGACGGCGTTGTTGCTGACGGCGAGTGGGATGCTTATCTGATCGACAGTGTGGATGCTGACAACGAGTCTTGGTCTTACGCACAGTTTGAGAAGGACAACTACTATGCTACCGCAGATTACTACGTAACCTACGACGATACCTATCTGTATCTCTGCGTAGTGGTTCAGTCTCCCTATCACTATTGCCCCATCGATCAGAGCAGTGCAAGCAGCATGTGGCAGTACGAGTGCATTCAGGTGAAGTACTGCACCGAGAGCCCCGCAGGCGAGTACATTTCCGAGA
>JAFYNA010000114.1 GCA_017549925.1 Clostridia bacterium
AACAGCATCAGCCACGGGATACGGCTCTTCCAGGTCTCCCAAGTGCCGGTGCGCAGGTAAGGCTTATCCGTGGGGACGATTGCCGCCATCTTCTCAATATCTTCCGTGATCTCTTCCTGCAAAACGTCGGAAGCATCGTCGTAGGTGACGATACCCACCAGCCTCTTGCCCTTATCCACCACGGGCAACGCCAAAAAGTCATATTTGCTCATGGCGTTGGCCACGGATTCTCTGTCGTCATGGGTCTCGGCAAAGATCACGTTCTCGGTCATAATGTCGCCGATCACGGCATCTTCCTCCGCCATCAGCAGGTCACGGACGGTGACCACACCGATGAGCAGACGGTTCCGCTCGGTAACGTAGCAAGTATAGACCGTCTCTTTGTCATAAGCATCCCGACGGATGCGCTCAAAGGCTTCCGCCACGGTCATGTCCTTATAAAGGCGCACGTACTCCGTGGTCATCATACTGCCTGCGCTGTCCTTGGGGTAACGGAGAATGCGGTTGATGGCCTCGCGGGACTCCTCGTCGGCGTTCCGCAGAATTCTCTTGACCACCCCCGCGGGCATCTCCTCGATCAGCTCTACCGTATCGTCGATATAAAGCTCCGAAAGCACCTCCTGCAGGTAAGCGTCACTGAAGGAGTTGATCAACGATTCCTTTTGCTCCGCTTCCATCTCTACAAAGACCTCCGCGGCGGTATCCTTGGGAAGGATACGGAACAGCAAAAGCATTTCCTTTTCTTCAAACTGCCCGAAAAGGTGGGCAATATCGGGGGCTTCGAACAGAGAGAAGGCACCCCGTAATTCTCGGTACTGCTTTTTCTCCAGCATCCCCTGCAAGCGGAGGGCAAACTCCTCCCCCTGCAATTCCATCCATTGCTTCATTGGTTACGTTTTTACCTGAATAGACTAGCAAAAACGGCGAGAAACGCCCCGTATGGGAACTGTTTCTCGGTCTTGCCGACTACTTCGTCCTGTGTCCATTACGGGCTTTCCTCTCTTTCTTTGATGATGTATTAACAGTTTACTCCTTTTTTCGCCGTTTGTCAAGAAAAAAGAGAGACCGAAGCCTCTCTTTTTGCAGAACGTTATTTTTTCTTCAGCTTGGCGAAGAAGGAGGCCTTCTTGCCGTGGTGCTTTTCCTCACACAGCTCGCCAAATTTCTCCAAGGCTTCCTTTTGCTTTTTGCCCAAGCCCTTGGGAACCTCGATCTCCACGGTGACCAGCAGGTCGCCCCTGCCTTTGCCGTTGAGCTGCTGAATGCCCTTGCCCCGCACACAGAAGGTGGTGCCGGACTGGGTACCCTCGGGGATGGTCAGCTCTCCCTGCCCCTCTAAGGTGGGGATGGTGAGCTTGGCGCCCAATGCTGCCTCCACAAAGGTGATGGGCATATCGCAAAGCAGGTCAAAGCCGTCGCGGGTGAAGAACTCGTGTCCGCGCACCGCCACGGTGACCAGCAGATCCCCTGCGGGGCCTCCGTTGGCGCCTGCGTTGCCCTGCCCGCGCAAGGAAATGCGCTGTCCGTTGTCGATACCTGCGGGGATGTTCACCTCGATGAGCTTGCTCTTGCGGGTCTGTCCGCTGCCGCGGCAATCCTTGCAGGGGTTCTTGACGATCTTGCCCTTGCCCTTACAGCCGTCGCAGGGCTGGGTGGACTGCATATAGCCGAAGGGAGTCCGTTGCTGAACGGTGACTTGACCTCTTCCTCCGCACTTGGTGCAGGTCTCTGACCCGGTGCCGCCGTTGCCGGAGCAGGTGGGACAGGCCTCGATGCGGTTATAGGAGATCTCCTTCTTGCATCCAAAAGCCGCTTCCTCAAAGGTCAAGGTGACCCGAACGCCGATGTCGTCTCCCCGTCTGGGGGCGTTGGGGTTCCGTCTGGAGCCGCCTCCGCCGAACATCCCGCCGAAAATATCGCCGAAGATGTCTCCTACGTCAAAGCCCTCGCCAAATCCACCGAAGCCGCTTCCGCCTCCGCCGGGTGCGCCGTCGATGCCTGCCCATCCGAACTGGTCGTATCTGGCACGCTTATCGGCATCGGAAAGCACGGAGTACGCCTCGTTCACTTCCTTGAAGTGGGCCTCCGCTTCCTTGTCTCCCGGGTGAGCATCGGGGTGGTATTGCTTTGCCAATTTATAAAACGCTTTTTTGATCTCGCTGTCCGAGGCACTCTTGGAAACCCCCAGTACCTCGTAACAGTCTCTTTTCTGATCAGCCATAGGTATTCTCCAAAACGAGACAATGCCGAGTGAAGATCAACCTCCACTCGACCTGTCTGTTCAAATCGATTTAGTTTGTTTTGTCGGTGAAGTCCGCATCGTATACGGTGTCGTCGCCGCCTGCACCGGGGTTGCCGCCCTGGTCGCCCTGTGCGCCGGGCTGCTGGTACAGCTTGGAGGACAGCTCGTAGAGAGCCTTCTCCAGGGCTTCGGTGTCAGCCTTGATGGCCTCGGTGGTACCGCTCTTCAGAGTCTCCTCCAGCTTGGTGATAGCCGCCTGAACGGGAGCCTTGTCGCCGTCGGTGAGCTTGTCGCCTGCATCCTCCATAGCCTTCTTGCTCTGGAATACGGTGGTCTCTGCACGGTTGCGGATCTCAACGGCTTCCTTCTGCTTGCGGTCCTCCTCTGCGTGCATCTCCGCATCCTTAACGGCGCGGTCGATGTCTTCCTGGGACATATTGGTGGAGGACTGGATGGTGATGTGCTGTTCCTTGCCGGTGCCCTTGTCCTTTGCGGTAACGTTTACGATACCGTTGGCATCGATGTCGAAGGTAACCTCGCTCTGAGGAACGCCGCGGGGAGCGGGGGAGATACCGTCAAGAACGAATCTGCCCAGAGTGGTATTGTTAGCCGCCATCTCACACTCGCCCTGCAGTACGTGAACCTCAACGGAGGTCTGACCGTCTGCGGCGGTGGTGTAGGTCTGGCTCTTGGAAACGGGAATGGTGGTGTTACGGTCGATGATCTTGTTGAAGACACCGCCCAGAGTCTCAATGCCCAGAGACAGGGGGGTAACGTCCAGCAGGAGCAGGTCCTTTACGTCGCCGCCCAGAACGCCGCCCTGAATAGCCGCGCCTACTGCCACGCACTCGTCGGGGGTGATACCCTAGAAGGGCTCTACACCGGTGAAATCCTTCACTGCAACAACAACTGCGGGACTACGGGTGGAACCGCCTACCAGCAGGATCTTGTTGAGCTGCGTTAC
>JAFYNA010000115.1 GCA_017549925.1 Clostridia bacterium
CTGCCCCGAAACGGAGAGTGAGGAGGACAGCAGTCTGACGCAGTCCGTGCCCGCATTGCCTCAGCCCGCACCCACTCCCGACGATCTGCCTCAGGAGGAGCCCGACCTGCCTCAGGAGCCGCCTATGGATCCTGTGCCGTCCTACTATACCCTTCGCCTGGTGATCACCGATATGGAGGGCAACCCCATCCCCGAGGCTTACGTCACCGCGGGAGAGATTTGCGGTACGGCGGACGAGGAGGGTGTCTTTACCTTCCATACCATGGAGAAAAACTTCCGTCTCTACGTGACGGCGGACGGGTTCGTGTCCTTCTGCGAGTACGTGGAGCTTATGAGATCGGAGACCACCGCAGCCATTTCCATGGAGAAGGCAAGCGCCCTGCGAGAGCTTTTGAACGATGCGGTTCTGCGCCCCTACACCTTCCATAACGACGATCTGAACAAAACCATCGACGGTTTGTTTGCCACCCTTTTTACCCCGGAGATGGATACATACGATAAGGTCAAGGCCTGCTACGATTGGCTGGTGCTGAACGTGGTGTACAAGCGTCCCGGACATGAGGGAAGCGGACATTGGGATTGCGCCGTGCAGGTGTTCCGCGATCACAAGGGTACCTGCGATTGCTATTCCTCTGCCTTCGCCGCCATGATGCGCCGCTTGGGGCTGGAGTCCTACGTGGTGGAGGGCATTACCTCTGCCAACGCAGGCGGTATGACGGGTCACGTTTGGACCATTATGGTGCTGGACGGAAAGACCTATATCTTCGATCCCCAGGTGGAGGATGCCATTGCAAACCGCACCTCCGACAAGGAGATCGATTACGTTCGCTTCGGTTTGGCAGAACCCAACGGAAAATACAAATACAACGGCAGATCCCGCGCCCGTCAGATGGAGAAGTTTGATCTCTTCCTGGCAGAAAACGGCTATTTCGCATATTAAAGACCGCTTTTGCGGTCTTTTCTTTTTTACAGGGCCTCCAGCAACGCCTCCAAATGAAGCGCCGTGTTGGCTCTGCCCAAACTGACCCGCACCCCGCCCATAGCTCCCGTGCCGATGGTACGGTGTGCCGCAGGGGCGCAATGCAAGCCGCCCCGCACCGCGATGCCCTTTTCCGCCAGACGCTCCGCCAATACCTCGCAGTCAAAGCCTTGCTTGTTGAACAGCAAAACGGGTACGTAGCGTCCGCTTTTGTGGTAGCCGTGGATGCGCACGTTCTGCTTTTCCCGCATAGCCTTTTCCAGCTCTCCGAACAGCGCGTTCTCCTTTTGGGGCAGGGAAAACTCCGATAGTGCCGCCGCCAGCCCCGCAAAGCCGTATACGTTGGGGGTTCCCGCCTCCAGCCGCTCGGGCAGCTCCTCGGGCATGAACAAGGAGCGGGAATGCACCCCGCTGCCCCCTTCGATCAAGGTGCGGAAGACAAGCTCCCTTGTGGGATGGCAGATCAACGCTCCCGTTCCCATAGGGCCGTAAAGTCCCTTGTGCCCGGGGATGCAGATCACGTCCGCTCCCAGCTCCGTGATGTCGATGGGGATGTGCCCCGCCGTTTGGGAGCAATCCGCGATCATCAAGAAGTCCTTGCGATCCACCGCCTCCCGCATGGCCTTTAAGGGCAGGATCCGCCCGCATACGTTGGAGGCATGGGTCACCACCGCCAGCCCCGCCGTGCTTCCCACCGCGGTGCGGAAGTTCTCCACCGTCACACCGTCATCGGAGAGGGAGGTGCGGAACTGCTTCAAGGTGATCTCCCGCGCGGCGCGCAGGGCGTGGAGAGGTCGCAAGACGGCATTATGCTCCAGATCCGAGGTCACTACCTCGCCGCCCTTTGGGGCAAGCCCCTTGACGGCAAGGTTCAACGCCTCCGTGGCGTTCTTGGTCAGCACTACCTTTTCCGGCAGAGTGCCGAATTGCTTTGCCAAAAGCACCCTGCAACGGTACAGAACCTCGTCGGCGTTTTTGGAGAGGGAATGGCTTCCTCGTGAAGGATTCCCGCATTCAAGGAGTGCTTTTTTCATAGCCTCCCATACCCCGGGGCTTTTGGGAAACCCCGTTGCCGCGTTATCCAGATAGATCATGCCGTCTTGCTCCTTTCGACCGGTGATAATCAGGGAGCGGGAACTACGCCCAGAAGGCTGATCCCCGCTTTTCGCAGTATGGTCTCCGCCCGTTCCCGTTGGGACTCCTTTACCTGCAGACCGTAGCCGCATCCCCGCACCTTGCGGATGGCGGCAGCTCGGGTCAGTGCGGAGGGGATCCCGTTTTCTGCCAAAAGATCCCGCCCCTTCATGGCGTAGGTTACGGAGGAGAGCACGAAGATCACGTCCATATCGGTTGTCAACTCCTTATCGGCAGTATATGCAAGAAAAAATCCCTATGTACCGAAAAAAGGCGGGAAAGAACAGACAGAAAATGATTGACAACGCTCCAAAAAAGGAGTATAATAACACTTGGATCATTCTGTATATAGGGAGCTTTTCTATGAAGACACAGAATTTCGGCTTTTATAAAGTGGGGTGCGGCGTGCCCCGTATCAAGGTGGCAAACCCCGCCTATAACGCAGGGGAGATCATCAAGCTGATGGAAGAAGCCAAGGAAGCGGGCTGTTCGATTCTGCTCACTCCCGAGCTGTCTCTTTCCGGCGCTACCTGCGGAGACTTGTTCTATCAGCGTTCTCTGTTGAACGCCTGCGAGGAAGCGTTGGAGACCATTCTGGAAGCCTCCAAGGGCTCTTCCATGATCACCGTGGTAGGCCTTCCCGTGGCAAACGGAGGAAGACTGTATAACTGCGCCGCCGTGGTAAAAGACGGTATGCTTTTGGGGCTGACACCCAAGGAGGTTTTGTCTGCCCGTGACACGTGCTTCTCTCCCTGCGAAGAGAAAGAACTGATCTTTTGCGGAAGGGCGCTTCTCTGTTCCAAAATGGTGCATGACGATGGTGATATCCGTTTTGGTATTCTCATCGGAAATGAGCTTTACGTCCCCGATTCTCCCGCCGCAAGACTGGCGGCGAACGGCGCAAATCTGATCCTGAACATTGCCGCGGAAAACGAGATCGTGGGCAGTGCGGAAGCCCGTGAGCTGCAGCTCCGCGCCCAAAGCGAACTGCTGACCTGCGCCTACGCCTATTGCGGCGCAGGGGTGTACGAATCTACCACCGACCAAGTTTTTGCGGGTGCTACTCTCCTTTGCGAAAACGGCAAGACCTTGAAAAAAGGGGAGCTGTTCCGCAGAGATACCCATCTCACCACCGCCGTGTTCGATCTGCAAAAGCTGGATTGTCTGCGTATGAAGAGCAGCACTTTCTCCCGCGGCGGAAAGGCCTATGGGAACGACTTCACCGTTGTCCCCCCCATGGATCTCTCCAAGTACGACGACCCCGTGGACCCCAACCCCTTCCTGCCGGAGGATCCCAATTGGTGCGACACCACCCTTGCCATCCAATGCGCAGGCCTTGCCAAGCGCTTGGAGCATATCGGGGCAAAGAAAACCGTTTTGGGCGTTTCCGGAGGCTTGGATTCCACCTTGGCCTTGCTGGTGGCTGTGCATACCGCGGATCTGTTGGGCTTGCCCCGTGAGAACGTGATCGGCATCACCCTGCCCGGCTTCGGTACCACCGATCGTACCTATCAGAATGCGGTGAATTTGATGAAGGCCTTGGGCGTGACCCTGCGGGAGATCTCCATTGCACCTGCCGTCCGTCAGCATTTCAAGGACATCGACCACGACGAGACCTTGCACGACGTGACCTATGAGAATGCCCAAGCCAGAGAACGTACCCAGATCCTTATGGACATTGCCAACAAGGAGGGCGCCGTTCTTGTGGGAACGGGAGATCTTTCCGAGCTGGCCATGGGCTGGTGTACCTACAACGGCGACCATATGTCCATGTACGGCGTGAACGCAAGCATTCCCAAGACCCTGATGCGCCATATGGTGACCCACGTTGCAAACACCATGGGCGGGGAAGCAGGGGAGATCCTTCACGACATCGTGGACACTCCCGTGAGCCCGGAGCTGTTGCCTCCCGACGGGGAAGGGAACATCGCTCAGAAGACCGAGGATAAGATCGGCCCTTACGAGCTTCACGATTTCTTCCTGTATCACTTCTGTTCCTTCGGCTTTGCTCCCGAGAAGCTCTCCTTCCTGGCGAAGAAGGCCTTTGCAGGAGTTTATGACGGGGAAACGGTGGATCGTTGGTTGAAGACCTTCCTGCGCCGCTTCTTTATTTCCCAGTTCAAGCGCTCCTGCGCTCCCGACGCTCCCCAGGCAGGTCCTGTGTCTCTGTCTCCCAGAGGCGGCTTGCAGATGCCCTCCGACAGCGATTTCGCTGCGTGGATGGACTCCTTTGACCGATAAAAAATCCTCCCGCATCCATCGGACTTCTTGACAAAGAAGCTTGATTGGAGTATAATAAATCAATTTAGAATCTATATGCTTAGAAAGGCTTTGCCATGAATACAGAACTGCTGGCGGAACTGCTGTTTCCGCAGATCACCAAATCCGTAGAGGACTACGAGGCGCAGTATCCGCCCCGTAACCTTCCCGAGGGTGCAAAGGTCACTCGCTTCGCTCCCAGCCCCACCGGCTTCGTTCACTTTGGCGGTATGTACCAGGTGATGATCGGAGAACGCCTTGCCCATCAATCCGGCGGCGTTTTCTTCCTGCGTATCGAGGATACCGACGCCAAGCGTGAGGTTGAGGGTGCCGCCCAGGGAGTCATCAAGACCCTTTCCCACTACGGCGCAGAGTTTGACGAGGGCGCTTCCATCGGGGAAGACGGCTCCATCGTCAGCAAGGGCATCTACGGTCCTCACAAGCAGTCCCAGCGTGCGGAGATCTATCAGACCTATGCCAAAAAGCTGGTGAAGGAAGGCAAGGCGTACCCCGTGTTCACCTCCGCCGAGGAGCTGGAGGAGGCTCTTGCCGTGGACAAGAAGACGGAGAACAAGACCAAGGACTGGTCTGCCTCCGCCGAGGAAGCCCGCAAGGAAATGCTGGCCAACCGTGAGATCACCATTGAGCAGGTGCAAGCGGAGCTGGCGGCAGGGAATCCCTTCGTTCTGCGTATCCTTTCCGACGGCGACGGCGAAAAGAAGGTGAAGGTGGTTGACCAGATCAAGGGCGCCTTGGAGCTGCCCGAGAACGACGAGGACTTCGTTCTCTTGAAGTCCGACGGCATTCCCACCTACCACTTCGCCCACGCGGTGGACGATCACCTCATGGGCACCACCCATGTCATCCGCGGCGAGGAATGGCTCCCCAGCTTGCCCAAGCATCTCCAGCTGTTCCGTTATCTGGGCTTCCGCGCCCCCAAGTATCTCCACACCGCTCAGGTGCTTCGCTTGGATGAAAACGGCAACAAGAAGAAGCTTTCCAAGCGCGACATGGGTGCAAAGATGGAGGATTACGATGCACTGGGTTATCCCCCCGTGTGCGTCATCGAATACCTGATGACCCTTTTGAACTCCAACTACGAGGAATGGCACGCCGCCAACCCCACCCTGCCTTACACGGAGTTCCCCGTTACCATCAAGAAGCTTTCCACCTCCGGCTGTCTGTTTGACTTCGATAAGCTCAACGACGTTTCCAAAAACGTCATCTCCCGCATGACCGCCGAGGAAGTATACGACTACGTTCTGGCATGGGCCAAGGACTACGACGCTCCCTTTGCCGAGACCCTTGAGACCTACAAGGAGCGCGCCATTGCGGCCTTCGCCATCGGCAGAGGCGGCAAGAAGCCCCGTAAGGACTTCGCTACTTGGGCAGAGGCCAAGAAGTTCATCTCCTTCTTCTTCCCCGCATATTTTGCTATCGAGGATGAGATCACGGGCTTTGCCAAGGAGGACATCAAGGCGGCTCTTACCAAGTTTGAGGCAGGTTACTGTGCTTCCGACGATGCCACCCTTTGGTTCGACAAGGTGAAGGCCATCGCCGAGGAGCTGGGCTACTGCTCCAACATGAAGGAATACAAGGCCAACCCCGAGGCATACCCCGGCAACGTGGGTGATATCAGCACCTTCATCCGTGTGGCATTGACGGGCAGAACCAATTCTCCCGACCTTTACACTGTGATGCAGATCCTGGGCAGTGAGGAATCTCTTGCCCGCATCCATTCTTATTACGAGGGACTTTGATTATGATAGAAGCAACCAATTTTATCGAAGAAGCCATCAATCTTGACCTTGCGGAGGGCAAGGCGGAAACCGTTCACACCCGTTTCCCCCCAGAGCCCAACGGTTATCTCCACATCGGACACTGTAAGGCTTTGACCATCGACTTCGGCACTGCCTTGAAGTACGGCGGACTTTGCAACCTGCGTATGGACGATACCAACCCCGCCAAGGAGGACACCGAGTACGTTGACGCCATCCAGGAGGATATCCGCTGGCTTGGCTTCGATTGGGGCGACCGCTTCTTCTACGGCTCCGATTATTTTGAGAAGGACTACGAGTTTGCCGTAGAGCTGATCAAGAAGGGCTTGGCTTACGTTTGCGAGCTGACCCCCGAGCAGTTCCGCGAGTACCGCGGCGACCTCACCCATCCCGCCGTTTCTCCCTACCGTGACAGACCCATGGAGGAGAACCTGGATCTCTTTGCCCGTATGCGTGCAGGGGAGTTCCCGGAGGGCAAATACACCCTCCGCGCCAAGATCGATCTGGCGTCCGGCAACTTCTGGATGCGTGACCCCGTTATCTACCGCATCAAATACGCCCACCATCACCGCCAGGGCGATAAGTGGTGCATCTATCCCACCTATGACTTTGCACATCCCATTCAGGATGCCTTGGAGGGGATCACCCACTCCATGTGCTCTCTGGAGTTTGAGATCCACCGCCCCCTGTACGAGTGGGTGGTGAACAACGTCTCCGTTCCCCACAAGCCCCGTCAGATCGAGTTCGCAAGACTGAATCTGACCTACACCGTCATGAGCAAGCGCTTCCTGCGTTCTCTGGTGGAGGGCGGCTTGGTGGACGGCTGGGACGATCCTCGTATGCCCACCCTCTGCGGCCTCCGCAGACGCGGCTACACTCCCGCCTCCATCCGTGATTTCTGCAGCCGTATCGGCGTAGCAAAATCCGACAGCTTGGTGGATATCGCTCTGCTGGAGCATTGCGTTCGTGAGGATCTCAACGAGATCGCACTCCGTCGCGTTGCCGTGCTGGATCCCATCCGCGTGGTGGTAGAGAACTACCCCGAGGATAAGGTGGAGTATTTTGAGCTTCCCAACAACCCCAAGGACGAGGCCGCAGGCACCCGCAAGGTTGCCTTCACCAAGGAACTGTACATTGATTCCTCCGATTTCGCTTTGGAGCCTCCTCCCAAGTTCTTCCGTCTCAAGCCCGATGGGGAAGTCCGCCTCATGGGTGCCTATATCGTGAAGTATCAGTCCTGCAAGACCGACGAGAACGGCAAGATCACCGAGATCACCGTTACCGCCGACTTGGAAAGCGGATGCGGCAACCCCGTGGACGGCCGAAAGATCAAGGGCACCATCCATTGGGTGTCCGCCACCGAGTCCATCGAGACCGACGTGTATCTCTACAACCGTCTGTTCACCATCGAGAACACCGGTGCCATCCCCGAGGATAAGACCTACGACGATTATATCAACCCCGAGTCCGAGGTAAAGCTTACCGGATGCCGCGTGGAAAAGGCTCTTGCAGAGGCACAGCCCGGCGAGAAGTTCCAGTTCGTCCGTACCGGTTATTTCGCCAAGGACACCAAGAGAAACGCGTTCTTGCGCATCGTGGAGCTGAAGGACAGCAAAAAATTCTAACCATTTGAGTCTACTGAGGTAAATCCTATGCAGTACGATTGGATCATTGTAGGCGCAGGTATGACCGGCGCCGTGGCGGCACGTACCCTGGCAGAAGCGGGGAAGAACGTGCTGGTTCTGGAAAAACGGGAGCATATTGCAGGCAACGCTTACGACGAGCTTGACCGGGAGGGTGTATTGATCCACCGCTACGGTCCCCATATCTTCCATACCAACGACGAGGAGGTATGGCAGTTCCTTTCCCGCTTTACTCAGTGGCGTACCTATCGTCACAAGGTTCTGGCGGAGATCGACGGGGAATATATGCCCGTTCCCTTTAACCTGAACTCTATGGTCATTGCCTTCGGCTTCCGCAAGGCGGAGCAGATGAAGAAGGCTCTGCTGGAAAAATACGGTGAGGGGAGCAACGTCTCCATTACGGAGCTTCGTGCTGCGGAAGAGCCCCTGCTGAGAGAGCTGGCGGAATTTGTCTACGAAAACGTGTTCAAATACTACACCGTCAAGCAGTGGGGCGTAAAGCCGGAGGAGATCGATCCCTCTGTCACCGCCCGCGTTCCCGTGCGGATCTCCAAGGAGAACGGCTACTTCACCGACAAGTATCAGGGAATGCCTTTGGAGGGCTACACCCCCATGTTTGCCTCCATGCTGGAGCATCCCGCCATCACTCTGCGGTTGAACGCCGACGCCCGTGACCTGCTGACCCTGCAGGAGGGCAAGATCCTCTTCGAGGGCGTACCCTTTGAGGGTAAGGTGCTGTATACCGGTCCTCTTGATGAGCTGTTCGGCTATGCCTACGGCAGGCTGACCTACCGCTCCTTGGATTTCGTCTTCGAGACTCTGAAAAAAGAATATGCTCAGCTTTGCGGCACTGTGAACTACACCGTCAGTGAGAACTACACCCGCATCACCGAGTTTAAGCATCTCACCGGGCAGAAGTGCCCCGTGACCACCGTGATGAAGGAGTATTCCAAGCCCTGCGGCGAAACGGATATTCCTTACTATCCCGTATCCAACGAAGAAACCCGCGCCCTGTATGCCCGCTATCTGTCCGAGGCGGAAAAATATCCCGCTTTGGTGTTGGGTGGCAGACTTGGGGAGTTCCGTTATTACAACATGGATGCCGCGGCAGCCAGTGCCTTGCGCCTGTGCCGCAGCCATTTATAAAGGAGCAACGATCATGACGAATGAAGAGAAGTTAATAACCTTCGTCGTCCCTTGTTATAACTCACAGGCCTATATGCGTAAGTGTGTCGACAGCCTGCTTCCCGCGGAGAAGCATTGTCAGATCATCATTGTTGACGACGGCTCCACCGACGAGACGGGTGCCATCGCCGATGCCTACGCCGAAGCTCACCCCGATTGCATCGAAGTGGTGCATCAGCCCAACGGCGGCCACGGAGAGGGGATCAACAGCGGGCTTGCCCGCGCAAGGGGCCGCTACTTCAAGGTGGTGGATTCCGACGACTGGGCAGATCTCAACGCCCTGAACCAAGTGGTAGACACCCTTCTTTCCCTTGAAAAAGAAGGCGGCGTGGATCTGATGATCTGTAACTACGTTTACGAACAGTTGGAGACGGGTTACCAAAAGGTCATGCGCTTTGCCAACGCCTTGCCCCCCGGTCGTGTTCTCACTTGGGCGGACACCAAGGGCTTCCATATCACCCAGCAGCTTTCCCTCCATTCCTGCATCTACCGCACTGAGACCATCCGCAAGAGCGGGCTTCACCTTCCCCGCAAGGTGTTCTACGAGGATAACCTCTTCGTTTACACCCCCTTGCCCTACGTGGAAAAGCTGTATTACTTAGACGCTGATTTTTACCGCTACTACGTGGGCAGAGAAGGGCAATCCATGGCCCAGGTAGGGAAGCGTTCGGGAGATCAACGCTTGGTCTCCACCCGCATCTTTGCCGCTCACGACATTGACGAGATCCGTAAGCGGGACAAAAAACTTGCCAAATACCTCCACCATTCCATGAGCTTTATGCTCATCGTTGCCGTTTTGTTTACCCGTATCGGGCACGGCAAGGAGGGGGACAAGCTGGTGAAAGAGTTCTGGGACGGGCTCATCGAGATCAATCCCAAAAAAGCCAAGAAAATGCGGGTCTTCAGCCGCGCAGGCGTGCTGATCCTCTCCATGCCCGGACCTATTGGCCGCTGGCTGTGCAGATTCTTCTTCTGGTTCTCCCACAAACTGGTGCCTTTTAACTGATGATTGGCAAAGGGGACGCCGTCCCCTGCCGTCGAAGACGGCTAACCCCTGGCAGGGGACCCATCCCCTGCACCCAGTATTGTGAATATAAAAATACGCCCTTTCGTTCTTCCGAACGAAAGGGCGTTGTTTTTGTATGGTAGGAGCATACGATATTTCCGCACACCGCAGGTGTGCTCTTGCCCTCCACTATGGGGATGGGGATGAGGTTTCGATTGTTTTCACAACCGATCGAAGAAGGAATACTCCGATTCGCCGGTAAGCTCCATACAGCGGACGCCGGGGAAGCCCTTCAGCAAATGCAAAAGCTTTTCGGCGGCTTCCGATTCCTTGGGCAAGTCCAGGAGATAACAGCAAAGCTGTCTGCGGGAGTGCTGGATCGGCGTAATACCGCTGACCACGGATAGAGAAAAGATTTTACGCTCCAAGGGCGTTCCCCATAGCTTGCGGAATCGATTCTTGATATACGCCTTTTGTCCCTTCCAGGGCAAACCTCGGTAGGAGGATTCCGCCTTTGCGGGAAGCTCGCCCGAATAGACGTTCAATAGGATCCGGCCGGGAGAATAACGGTAAGAAATGCCTTCGATTGAGGAAAAGCTCCTGTCGAAGATCAGCTCGCATTCCTTCCCCACACAGACGTAAAATCCCCGTGTGGTCAAGACAATCCACTTGTGATTGGCACTCCAGGAAAAGAGCTCCATTAGGACGGATAACAGCATTCCACCTGCCCATACGCTTAAAAAGAATACCTCGATCTTGGTAAAAGGACGGCGGATCAGCAAAACGAAGACGAGACCCACGGAGAGAACCGCGATCAGCAGGATGAAAACCCTCCACGGAAGGTGGGTGTGCAGCTTATCCACCGCGACAAACTCTTCCCAATCCAGAAAATGCTTCTGCAAATGCTCTTTGTTCTTTTCCCAGTAAGCGAGATCGTTTTTCATTGATATCCTCCTATCTTTTTCAAGAACAGTATAGCATATAACCTCTGCTTTGTCAAGGCCGTTTGCGCCTATTTTGCAATCACTTGATTGTTATTTTTGAAAATTCCTCCGAAAACGACAGTTTTCGGCATTGCTTTTCGGGGTTCAAGGGACGCTTTTTCAAAAAGTGTCCCTTGCGTTCCCCTTCCCGTCCCCTCCTTTTTGCAAAAAAACAAGGAGTGCTTTCGGCACTCCTTGCGTGTTTTAAATTCAATTAGCCTTCAAAAGCATCCAGAGCATCTCTTCTGGAGAGGTTCAGTCTGCCCTTCTCGTCGATCTCGGTCACCATAACCTTGATCTGATCGCCAACGGAAACAACGTCCTCAACCTTAGCTACGCGCTTCTTATCCAGCTGAGAAATGTGAACCAGACCTTCCTTACCGGGAGCGATCTCAACGAACGCACCGAAGGTCATCAAGCGGGTAACGGTACCCAGGAAGATGGTGCCGGGCTCGGGATCTCTTGCGATGGCATCGATGATTGCCAGTGCGCGGTAGCCGTCGTCCTTGTTGACAGCGGCGATGAAGATGGAGCCATCGTCCTCGATGTCGATCTTACAGTTGGTGTCTGCACAGATCTTCTGGATCACCTTACCGCCGGAACCGATGACCTCGCGGATCTTATCGGGATCGATCTTGGTGGTGATCATCTTGGGAGCGTACTTGGATACGTCCTCACGAGGCTCGGGCAGAGCCTTCAGGATATACTCATCGATGATATAGAAGCGACCCTTCTTGGTGGTCTCGAAAGCGTTCTTGATGATCTCGGGGGTCAAGCCGTCGATCTTCAGGTCCATCTGAATGGAGGTGATACCCTTCTTGGTACCTGCAACCTTAAAGTCCATATCGCCGAAGAAGTCTTCCAGACCCTGGATGTCGATCATGGTCATCCAGCGCTCGCCCTCGGTGATCAAACCGCAGGAGATACCTGCAACGGGAGCCTTGATCGGAACGCCTGCATCC
>JAFYNA010000116.1 GCA_017549925.1 Clostridia bacterium
GAAATTAACACAGCAGAGGAGAAATCCCTATGTATATGTTTAAATATGTGATGAAACGTTTGGGCTTAATGCTTCTTACGTTCTTCATCATCGTTACCATGTGCTTTACGCTGATAAAGCTTTTGCCCATCCCCACCAATGCTCTTCCCGGTCAGGATCCTTATGTCGTCGTGAAAACCCTTGAGGGCAGAGGCTGGATCACCAACATCCGTCCCGGACTCAATGGTACCTATGAGTACGACCGTGTTCCGATTCTGATCCAGTATGGCAACTACATCAAGCGTATCGTTACGGACGGCGACTTCGGTATCGCCACCACCTACGGCGAGTATATGAATATGCCCGTTTGGGACGTGTTTACCAGTCATCTGCCTCCCACGATTCTGATCAATATCTATTCCACCTTGATCGGTGTGCCCATCGGTCTGGGCTTGGGTATTCTGGCCGCGCTGAAGAAGAATAAGTGGCAGGATCAGGTGATCAACGTCTTTATCATTCTGTTGATCTCTCTGCCTTCCATCGTATTGGCCCTGGGCTTGCAGTACTTGTTCTGCTTTAAGCTGGGCTGGTTCCCGCTGACCATGTCCACCAGTGACGACTACTTCACGTGGGAAGTGTTCCATTCTATGCTTCCCGCAGTGTTTGCGCTCTGCCTTGGCTCTATCGCAGGCTATGCCCGTTACACCAGAGCGGAGCTTTCCGAGGTGTTGACCGGTGAGTTTATGCTGCTTGCCAGAACCAAGGGCTTGACCAAGGGGCAGGCAATTTACCGCCACGCTATGCGTAACTCCATGGTAGTCATCTTTCCCTCCATCCTCAGTGAATTTGTCGGGGTGCTTTCCGGATCTCTGATCATTGAGAAGATGTTTACCATCAACGGTGTGGGCGGATTGTATCTGAACTCTATCATCTACCAGGATTACGATTTCTTTATGCTGCTGTCCTGCTTCTATACCTTGGTCAGCTTGACTGCTACCATCGTAATCGACATCAGCTACGGCTTTATCGATCCGAGAATCAGAATGGGGGCGAAGTAATATGGCAAATACAACAAACAAATATGAAAACATCCCTGTTGAAAAATTCAATTTTGCGAAGAAATCGGGTTCTCTTCACGATAAAAAGCTGTCTACCAAGCCTGTAAGCTATTTCCAGGGTGCTTTCCGCCGCTTCGCCAAGAACAAAGGCGCAGTGGTTGGCGGTATCGTCATTCTGGTTTTGGTGCTGTTCGCTATCCTTGTGCCCTTCTTTACTCCCTTTACCCCCGCCTACTATGATATGACCTACAACTACGTAACCCCCAAGAACCAGTTGTTCGTGGACGCGGGCATCGATTTCTGGGATGGCTGTAAGGAAAAGGAAGCCAACTATGTGGGCTTTTTGAAGGATCAGGCCATCGCCCAGGAAACCGGCAGAGAGGTCATCAAGAGAAACGAGTATACCGTTAGCGAAGACGGCTCTGCTTATTCCTACCGTTACAACACCTACTACGGCGTTGGCTTTGGCAAGTACAAGATCATTCCCTTGGAGAAGTTCAAGGCGATCCAGCAGTATCAGCTGGAGACCGGCAAGCAGGTTCTGTACCCCATTGTAGAGGTTTCCAAGAGACCGACTTTGGAGAAGAACAAGTATGATGCCAACATCTACTACGTGACTCAGGATCCCAAAGCGAAAACCATCCGCCCCAAGGTAGATGCCAAGGGCAATATCATCCCCAACTATTGGAAGTATACCGAAGAAACCAAGGGTAAGACCGTTGCAGAGTACAACTCTCTCAGAATCGAGGGAGAAAACGGCATCACCGAAAACGGCGAAACCTATTACTACGCTTACGGCAGAATCGTAGACGGCGGTATTGAGGTCAGAGCCGAATATTACGAATATTATATCTATGAGCATACCGTGGAGAAAAAGGACGGCATCAGTGAGCCCAGCTTCCTCTTTGGTACCACCGACACCGGTAAGGACATTTTTGCTTGCTTGGCATACGGTGCAAGATTCTCCTTCATTTTCGCTACCCTGGTTGCTGTTGCGAACTTCCTTGTAGGCGTGATCTGGGGTTCCATCTCCGGCTACTACGGCGGTAAGATCGACCTTTTCATGGAACGCATTGCAGAGATTTTGGGTGCTGTTCCTACCATGATCGTTATCACCCTTCTGAAGTACCATATGGGCGGTAACACGCCCCAGTGGTTGGTGCTGTTCATCGCCTTCTTTGCTACGGGATGGATCGGTATGGCCCACACCACCCGTATGCAGTTCTACCGCTTTAAGAATCAAGAGTACGTTTTGGCGGCAAGAACCTTGGGCGCAAGAGACATGAGAATCATGTTCAAGCACATTTTCCCCAACGGCTTGGGTACCATCGTCACCAGCGTTGCGCTGGTCATCCCCGCCATGATCTACTCGGAAACCAGCCTTTCCTATCTGGGCATTATCAACCTGGAGGCGGGATCTATCACCAGTGTGGGTACCTTGATCGCCGCAGGTCAGAAATCCATTACCGCAGACGCCGCCTTCGTGGCGCTGTTCCCCTGCGTATTCCTGGTTCTGCTGATGCTCAGCTTTAACCTGTTCGGCAACGGCTTGCGCGATGCGTTCAACCCGTCGCTGAGAGGATCGGAGGAGTAAACCATGAACAAAGAAGTAAAATTATCAGTTAATAATTTGAAGATCTCCTTCCGTACGGATGCAGGTAAGGTGCAGGCTGTAAGAGACATCTCCTTCGACCTTTACAAGGGCGAGACTCTGGCCATCGTTGGCGAGTCCGGCTCCGGTAAGTCCGTAACCTCCAAGGCCATCATGGGCATCTCCGCCGTGAACTCTATCCACGAGGGCGGCGAGATCCTTTACGACGGTCAGGATCTGGTGCGTATCCCCGAAGAGGAGATGCACAAGCTTCGCGGCGATAAGATCGCTATGATCTTCCAGGATCCGCTTTCTTCCTTGAACCCCATCATGCGTATCGGTAAGCAGATCACCGAGGCCATGCTCTTGAAGAACAAGGCCAACCGCAAAGAGGGACGTGAGACCTTTAACAAGATGCTGGCACAGCTTTCCTCTATGACCATGGAGGCGCTTTCTGCCGGTGCTTCCTGCGAGATCCCCGCAAATCGGGTCGCAGAGTATATTAAGACCTTTGACAACTTTAACATCCAGGCCATCAAGATGGAAAACAGCTACAATGCTGCACGTACCGCAGCAGAGGAAATGATCGCCATCATTGAGGACTTCTTGTTCTTGACCGAGAAAAATCAGAAGGTGGATGCTGTTTCCGCTCTGAAGCTCATCGAGCGTAAGCTGGGCGATATGAACGATCAGTATTTTGCCACCGGATACGAGAAGGTATTGGAGGAGCATAAGGCAGAGCTTGCTTCCGTTAAGCGTATCGAAAAGGCAAAGGTTACGGTTGCGGATTCCATCAAGCGCGTGGTTATGATGAGCGCGATCAAGAAGGATGCTTCCGACGAGACTGCCAAGATCCTCAAGGGAATCTCCAAGACTGCGTCGGAGATGCTTGCCCGTACCAAGTACGACTTCTTCAGAATCGGCTACTACGTTTACAAGAAGCCCGAGACCGATCTGAGCCGTATGCCCGCAGAGGAAGCCAACGAGCTGGCATATAACTTCCTTACGGAAGATTTCATGCGCTCCTTTATGGCGATGGAAAAGACTGCGGTGGAGTACTCCTTTGCGAAAGCACTTCGCAACAAGGAGAACGCGATTGCCGTATTGCAGGAGACGATCGACTTCTTTAAGAAGGGCAGCTTCTCTGAGAAGGAGGCTGAAGACGCTTGCAAGAAGGCTATCACTGCTGTTCGCGCGGCGATCGATTGCCTTGCTGTTATTAAGGACAACGTGGCGTATACCTTTGGCGGTGCTTTGGAAAGAGAAGTGGAGAAATACTTCTTCTATCTGAAGAACAACCCCAAGGAAGAGGAACGCTTTGCAAAGCAGACTGCCAAGAGAGAAGCGTTGCTTGCCAAGGGCAAAAACGTGGATTGGGAGGTTATCCCCAAATCCGTTATTGAACCCGAGGTGCAGATCGAGGCCATCGTTTCCGTTATTACCCGTGTTATGAACAAGTTCAAGGCGGACGTGGAAGCGGCGGCGAACTTTGACGTAGATAAGCGTTGCCTTGAGATCATCGACTACCTCAAGGAGAAGGCTTCTCAGGTGGTTTATACCCTGACCAAGCGTATCGCCAAGGAAAAGGCTATCAAGCTGATGGATGAGGTTGGTATCCCTGAGGCGAGACTCCGCTTCCGTCAGTACCCCTTTGAATTCTCCGGCGGTATGCGCCAGCGTATCGTTATCGCGATCGCGCTGTCTGCTAACCCCGACATTTTGATCTGCGACGAGCCTACTACGGCATTGGACGTAACCATCCAGGCGCAGATTCTGGAGCTGATCAATAAACTCAAGGCAGAGCGTAACCTTTCCATCATCTTCATCACCCACGACCTGGGCGTTGTTGCTAACATGGCGGACAGAATTGCCGTTATGTACGCAGGCAAGATCGTTGAGTACGGTACGGCAAACGAGGTGTTCTATAATCCTCAGCATCCCTATACCTGGGCTCTGCTTTCCTCTATGCCTGACTTGGATACCAACGAAAAACTGGATGCTATCCCCGGCACACCTCCCAACATGATCTACCCGCCTGTGGGAGATGCCTTTGCAGAAAGAAACAAGTACGCTTTGGAGATCGATTTCGAGATGCAGCCGCCCATGTACGAGGTGTCCCCCACCCACTATGCGGCAACCTGGCTGCTCCATCCCAATGCGCCTAAGGTGGAGATCCCCAAGATCATCACTGAGCGCATCAAGCGTATGGAAGAAAGAGGAGGCAATTATGGAGAAGAATAACGAAGTTCTGTTAAAAGTAGACCATCTTTGCCAATACTTCCGTATGGGTCGCAAGGATATGAAGGCGGTTGACGATGTCAGCTTCGAGATCAAAAAAGGCGAAGCGTTTGGCTTGGTAGGAGAATCCGGATGCGGCAAAACCACTACGGGTCGTTCCATCATCAAGCTGTATGACATTACCTCCGGTAATATCTACTTCAAAGGGCACAGAATCGGCGCAGGCACCCGTTCCTACAAGGATGCCATCAAGCGTGCAAAGGCCGATTATGCCGCCAAGAAGATCAGCGAGGTGGATTACAAAGCCATCGTGGCACAAAATCAGGCATTGATCCGTGATGCCAAGGCAGATCAGAAGTCTGTGGATAAGCAGCACGCCGCTACTTTGGCTGCCGCTTTGAACAAAGAATACGAAGAGAAGATGGCAGTTGCTGCCAACGATCCCCAGCTTTTGAAGGCGCTTACCGGGGAATACAAGAGCAAGCTTCGCGTTGCAAGGAAGAGCAAGCTCAGCACCCAGATCCAGATGATCTTCCAGGATCCTATTGCATCCCTGGACCCCCGTATGACGGTTCGCGATATCATCGCAGAGGGCATGGTGATCAACGGTATCACCGACAAGGAATACATCAACCAGAAGGTGTATGAGATCCTTGAGACGGTTGGCTTGGTGCGTGAGCACGCAGACCGTTATCCCCACGAGTTCTCCGGCGGTCAGCGTCAGCGTATCGGTATCGCCAGAGCGGTGGTGATGCAGCCTGAGATGATCATTGCCGACGAGCCTATTTCCGCCCTTGACGTGTCCATTCAGGCGCAGGTTATCAACCTGCTCAACGATTTGAGAGAGCGCCTGGGTCTTACCATTCTGTTTATCGCCCATGACCTTTCTGTTGTTAAGTACTTCTCCGACAGAATCGGCGTTATGTACTTCGGTAAAATGGTAGAGCTTGCGGATTCCGACGAGCTGTTCAAGAACCCCATGCATCCGTATACCAAGTCTCTGCTGTCCGCGATCCCGTTGCCCGACCCCGTTTACGAAAAGCAGCGTACCCGCGTGACCTACAATCCTCTTGCAGAGCATGACTATTCTGTGGATACTCCCACCTTCCGCGAAATCGCTCCCGGGCATTTTGTCTACTGCAACAACGCAGAGGAAGAGAAGTATAAGCAGCTGTTGAAATAAAGAAACGGACGGATGAAACAGTGATAAGCGAAAAGAAGAATCTGCTTCTGAAATATGCCGTTTGCATTGGCGTCGCGTTGCTGATCACGGTGGCTGTGTTTTGGAGCAAGGGCTTCTTCACAGACAGTGC
>JAFYNA010000117.1 GCA_017549925.1 Clostridia bacterium
CGCCGCATCCTCCCGCAGGGCGAGATGAGTGTAGAGTAACGCTTCCTTCTTCAGCTTGGTAGACAGCGCGGAGAAGGTGGAGGCGGGAATGTTCAGCTTATAGCCCACACCGCCGCAATCCAACACTGCGAGGGTATTTTGTAAGACGGCAAGAGTGCCGCGAAGATAATAGAACATAATGACAGTTACCTTTCATAGCCCGCTGTTGCGGGCGGTCACTTTGGATTTTGCGGGCGAAGCCGCAAAATCGTGTTCAGAAAACAATCTGTTTTCAGAAAACGATCCGTTTTCAGTACCTATGCATGGCGGAGCTGCCGTGGCAGATGGCGATGGCAATGGCGTCCGCCGCGTCGTCGGGCTTGGGGGTCTCCTTCATGTGGAGATACTGACGTACCATGTACATGACCTGCTGTTTTTCCGCTCTGCCGTAGCCCACCACAGCGGACTTGACCTGCAGGGGGGTGTACTCGTAGATGGGAAGCCGTGCTTTGTTGGCGGCCAGGAGGATGACACCTCTTGCCTGGGCAACGTCCACGGCGGTCTTTTGGTTGTTGTTGAAGAACAGCTCCTCGATGGACATACAATCGGGGCGGTGGCGGGCGATCAGCTCCGTCATGCCGTCGTAAATTTCCGAGAGGCGATCCTCCAAAAGGGTATGGGCAGGGGTGGTGATACAGCCGTATTCCAGACAGCGAAAATTCCCGCTGACGCACTCCACCACGCCGTAGCCCACGATGGCTACGCCGGGGTCGATGCCCAAAATGACCATACCGCACCTCCCGTAAAGTTTTGACAAAAAATACTCTGGGTATAATAACCCCTTTTAATTAAACTATTATATCATATAATGATAGTTTCGTCAAGAAGAAAGGCTGTAAAAAGCGAGTTATTTTGTGAAAATTTCGTGTCTTCGAGATGTCAAAGAGAGGGATTTCTTAACACAAAAAACGATTTTTCTTGACAAATCGCAAAAGTTGTGGCATAATAAAAAAGATAGTGCAAAACGGCACCATAAAGCATAAGGAGAAAAAACGGTATGTGTTTTTTGAACAGTAAAAGAACGGTATCCTTGATCCTGACCCTTGCGATCCTTTTGACCGGCGCAGTACTGTGCGGGCTCACCGCTTCCGCCGCGGAATTTATTCTGAACCACGAGGAGGCCCACGGCAGTGATTACACTGACCGTCCTGCTCTGGCCGCCGCATTGGACGAGATCTTCGCGGGGGATATCGATATGTATAGGAACTATGCCTGCACCAAGGAGAAGGAGGCGGCTCTCGGTTCCTCTCATCTGACGGAGAAAAACCAGTATTACATCATGTGTCCCGAAAACGAAAAGGTGATCTCCGGCTGGCAGTGCTACATATACGCCAACGCAGTATACAACAAGCTGTTCGGCGAGTTTGTTTACCACGGAAGCCATGACTTCCTGTATTCCGAGGTAGTCATCGGCGGCGGTGCAAAAACCGTTTCCTACGAGATGTTCAAGGAAGCCGACGTTCGTTGCGGTGCGTATATCCGCACCACTGCCAACAAAAACGGCACCTATAACAGCTCCTATGCCCATTCTCTCATCGTGCTTTGCTATGATGCAGAGACCATTACTTACGTGGACGGTAACTCCGACGGAAGAGGCTTGGTGCGTATCAACACCCGTACCTGGGATGATTTCAACAAGGTGACCCTTACAAATAAGAACCGTCGCATCAACCATATCGTTCAGCCTACCGCCGAAGTCTACGACCGTATGTATCCCGCTCCCGCAGAGGAGGAAGCCTTGCACACCGGCGACCTGAACGGCAACGGTGATATCGACGCGGTGGATTACATGATGCTCAAGAGAGCGGTTTTGGGCAGCTACCACCTGTGCGCCGCCCAGAAGATTGCGGCGGACGTCAACGGTGATGCCCGTGTAAATGCTACGGATTACGCCATGATAAAACGGCACGTGCTGGGCACCTACCAGATCGTCGGAATAACTGAGTAACCCTTGAGCCTCGGCTGTTGCCGAGGCTTTTTTGCCCTCTCGGATAATTTTTAAACCGCGGGGATAAAAGTTTTTTCTTGCTTTTGCAGAGGGATGTGGTATAATGTGAATGATGGAAGGAGGTGCGGTATGGAACACGTAACCATTGGCAAAAAGTTTGGAGAAGGGAAGATCGCCTACGCGGAATGCGTCACGGATGGGGATCTCTCCCGGGTGGATATCAAGGGGAAGGGCTTCCTTTTGGTCTGCCTTTGGGAGGGTACGATGACCTTTTCCGTGGGCGGAAAGTCCTTTACGGGGCACGCACCCTGCTTTTTGTGCTTTGACGAGGAAGAGGATCCCGTTTTCGGCAGTACCGCGGAGGCAAGATACGCCTGCGTTTGGTTCCGTCCCTTGTTTCTGAACGTGAACATGACCCTCGCACGCATCCGTTCTCAGGGATACGAGGACGTGGCGTCGGTACACGATCTGTTCCTGCTGAGACCTTTTTTGGAGCATTCTTACGTGGTGCCCTGCCAGACGGAGCAGATAAAAGCCGCGGAGAAGGCTTGCCGCTGTATGGAACGGGAGCTGACGGAGCAACGGGATTGGTATTGGTCCTGCCGGAGCAGGAGTTATTTTATGGAGCTGTTGATCGCCTTGGAGCGATCCTACGCCGAGGTGGGCTACGGCAAGCTTGCCAACGAGCCCTACGGGGAGACGGCGGCAGAGGGGGCGCTTCTGCAGGATGCGATCCTGTATTTGGAGGGCTGTTTTTCCGAGGATCTGAATTTGGAGCGGGTCTGCAACCATTTGGGTGTCAGCCGTTCCGCACTGACCGCCGCCTTCCGCAAGGAAATGAATTCCACGGTGATGGAATACCTGATGGCGTTCCGGGTGAAGGTGGCGAAAAAGCACCTCGCCTTCACCGAGATCCCCCAAAAGGAGATCGCCTTGCGTTGCGGCTTTAAGACCGTGCCTCATTTCGCCCGGGTGTTCAAGAACCACACCGGGCAGACCCCCGGGGATTTTCGCAAAACGGCGGTGCAAAGAAGAAGGGATGAAATCAAATGAGAAGAATTTTTGCCATGGCTTTATGCCTTTTGCTGCTGGTAACGGCGGTGCCCTTCCGGGCGGAGGCCGCAGGGTATGAGGAGGAAGGAGACTTTCTCTACACGGTAAGCAACGGGCAGGCTCAATTGTGTTTATATCAAGGAAACGATAAGATCGTAGAGGTGCCCGCCGAGCTGGGCGGCTGTCCTGTGGTCAGAATTGACACCTATGCCTTCAAGGAATCTTCCGCGGAGGAGGTCATCCTGCCGGAAGGGATCACCGATATTGGCGCCCAAGCCTTTGAGGACTGCGCGTCCTTGAAGAAGATCAACCTTCCCGAAGGACTTTTGGACATCGGCGCGGGCGCGTTTATCCGTTGCAGTGCTCTGGAAGCGCTGACCTTCCCCTCCACCTTAAGATCGATCGGCATGAGCGCCTTTCAGAAATGCGCCTCCTTGGAAGAGGTGGTGCTTCCCGAGGGGTTTTTATACCTGCAGTCCGGCGCTTTTCTTGGATGCACGGGGTTGCGGAAGGTCGTTTTGCCCTCCACCCTGCAGCTCCGGCTGACGGACAGCAGTTTGTTCCAGAACTGTACCGCTTTGGAAGAAGTGATCCTGTCGGAAGGGTTCACCTTGATACCCTCCGCCGCGTTTGCGGGCTGTACTTCTTTGGCGAAGGTGGAGCTTCCCTCCACCCTGACCCGCATCGACACCCTTGCTTTTGAAAATTGTATCTCTTTGAATCGCCTGACACTTCCCGCTTCCTTGTCCACCGTGGGAGGGGGCATCCTGTCGGGGTGCGGCGATGTGGAGCTTGTTCTGGAGCAGGGCTCTCCCTTGACCTATGAAAACGGCGCTTTGTATAACGAAAGCGGCTTTTTGGTGTACGCAAGGGGGATGGAAGAGCTTCCTCCCCTGCAAAACGGCATCGAGAGCTATGCTTTTGCCGGTAACACGGTTTTGAAAACCGCCCATATTCCCGCAAGGGTCACGGCGGTGCGTTCTTACGCTTTTCGGAATTGTACAGCCTTGGAGGCGGCAACCGTTCCCTGGTCTGTGGAGGATCTGAACGGCACGTTCTGCGGGTGCGAAAGCCTTTCCTCCGTGAACCTGTACCAGGGGCTGGAGATCATCGGGGCGCAGACCTTTGCAGGGTGTAAGAATCTGACGGAGATCCGTCTGCCCGAGGGGCTTTTGACCATCGGTCTCCGTGCTTTTGCGGAGTCGGGGCTGACCTCTGTGTATATTCCCGATACCGTTACCCGGATCGAGCAGGAAGCCTTTCTGGATTGCCCCAACCTGACCCGTATCGAGTGCGGTGCCTCGGAAAAGCCGAAGGGATGGAGCGACGCTTGGGTACCCGAAGGGGTGGAGATCGTCTGGGGCGTTGCCCGTGATCCCGATCCCGCGTTCTCTTACGGAGAAGAAAACGGCTACCTCTACCGGATCCTGGATGGGGAAGCCATTCTTCTGGGCTACAAGGGGAACGACAAAGAGCTGACCCTGCCCGCCACCCTTGGGGGCAAGCCCGTGACGGAGATCTGGCAGAACGCCTTCAGTATGCTTGGCGACGTTCGCGGCGAGAGTATGGACAAGGTTGTGATCCCCGAGGGGGTAAAGCGGATCGGCGAAATGGCTTTCTTTGAATGCGGTGAGTTGTCCTCCGTGGTGCTTCCCGACAGCCTGGAATTCATTGGCGACGGTGCTTTTAGCGGATGTGCATTGAGAAAAGTGAAGATCCCCTCTTCTGTTGCCGTGATTCCCGCTGATTGCTTCTCCTCCTGCTCTTGGCTGACGGAGGTGGAGATCCCCGAGGGTGTCACCGAGATACACGAGGATGCCTTTCGCAACAGCTCCTTAAAAACTGTCTCCCTGCCCGCTTCGGTAACGGAGATCCATCCCTCTGCTTTTTCACGGCTCCAGCTTTTGACATCCTTTACGGTTTCCTCCGAAAACCCCGTGTACAGCGGGTGGGGAAATTGCTTGCTGAAGGGAGACACCGTGGTGTTGGCAACGGGAGAATTCCCCCGGGAGTTTTCTCTTCCCGAGGGGGTGCGGGTGATCGGAGAAAACGCCTTTGCCTCTGCGGAATATCTGAAATCCGTGGTTCTTCCCTCCACCCTGGAGCGGATCGAGAACGGCGCCTTTTCCGCCTGCACCCGTTTGACCTGCACCCGGATCCCCGAGGGGGTGACCTACGTGGGGGACAGAGCGTTTTACAGTACCGAAGCTTTGGCAGAGGTGATCCTGCCGGAAAGCCTGACCCACATCGGAGACTCCGCTTTTGCGGGGGCGGCCTTGACCTCCGTCTACGTGCCCAAGGGCGTGACCTTTATCGGCAGAGAAGCCTTTGCCTACAACGATAACCTGACGGAATTGCTCTTCGGCGCCACGGAAAAGCAGGAGGGTTGGGACGAAACCCTGGCGTACCGTTGCCCCGTGTCGAATTCGGGCAATATGAAGCTTGGTGTGAAAAATCCCCACGCCTCCGAAGACCCCGAAGAGGACGTCAGCGGGGAGACCTCCGGGGAAATTTCTGAGGAGATCTCCGAAGAAACGAGCAATACCGTTTCCGCGCCTCCCGCAGGAACAAAGAGCTTCCCGTGGATCCTCGTAGGCTGTGCCGTAGGTTCTGTTGGGATCTTGGTCGTTGCCATCCTTCTGCGAAAGAGAAAGCAATAAAAAACAAGGAGCGATCCATCGCGGATCGCTTCTTTCTTTGATTTTTGACGACAAATTTTGGCTTTGATAATATTTTGATAACAATCAGGGTGTAACATAAACTCGTAAAGAAGAAAAGAGAGGTACCTTATGGCAAAAATACTCATCGTGGAGGACGAGCCAACCATCAACAATCTGATCCGCATGAACCTTTCCTTGGGAGGACATCTTTGTACCCAGCGGTTTTCCGGCATCGGAGTGGCGGAATTGGTTGCGGAGGAAAATTTTGATTTGGTTATTTTGGATGTGATGCTTCCGGGGGAGGACGGCTTTGCCATCGCCGGGGAGCTGAAAGGCACGCCTATCATCTTTGTGACTGCCAAGGACGGCTTGCAGGATCGGCTGAAGGGGTTGCGGTTGGGGGCGGACGATTATATTTCCAAGCCCTTTGAGATCTTGGAGCTGGTGGCGCGGGTTGACGCGGTGCTTCGTCGCACGGCGAAGACGGAAACGGTGTTTTCCTTTGACGATATCACCGTGGATTTTGCCTGCCGCAAGGTGCAAAAGCAGGGGGCAGACGTGAAGCTGAAGCCCAAGGAATTTCTGCTGTTGGAGGCGTTGATCCGTAACCGTAATCTGGCGCTTTCCAGAGAACAGCTGGTGGAGCTGGTTTGGGGCTTTGATTACGAAGGAGAGCTTCGCACTGTGGACGTTCACATCCAGAAACTACGACAAAAGCTGGGGATCGAGGGACGGCTGAAAACTGTACACAAGCTGGGGTATCGGCTGGAGGTGCCTTCATGAAGTTTTGGCAGAAGACTTACGTTTTGACTCTGGTGCTGTTTTTGGTGTGCTTGAACGGCGGTATTTTTGCTCTGGTGCGGTATACCTACAGCGGACTTGCGGAGGCGGAGGAGCGCACCTGTCGGGCGCAATTTGCCTACCTCGCTCAAATGCTGGAGGCTGCGTTGGAGGACGATGTGCTTTCCGAAGGGGGATCGGACGCGGCGGTGCAGATCATGGACGTTTTTGGCAAGCATTATCGAAGCCAAGGGATTCGGGTGATGTTCCTTGTGGAGGGGAAGACGGTGTATTCTTCCTTTTTGGGGGAGGTGCCCTACCAAAAGGACACGCTTTTGGAGACCAGATTGGAGGGCGTGCGGCATTTTCTGGGGGAGTGCGCCTTGGGTGATACATCCTTCCGCGTGGTGATGGGAAAGGAGATTGGAGGCATGGACGATACCTTCTGCCGTTTGGCGTGGGTATTTTTGGGGGTGTCCGCCTTGGTTTCCGTTTTACTGGCAGTGGGGCTGTATTGGCTGTTGAAACGGCTTTCGGCACCGCTTTCGGCGTTGCAGACTGCGGCGGAGGCCATCTCCGCAGGGGATCTTTCCGTCCGCGCACGGGAAGGCGGGAAGGATGAGTTTGCCCGTTTGTCAAAGAGCTTCAACGGCATGGTGGAAAAGCTGCAGGAGCAGATGGCGCTTTTGGAGCGGGAGGCTCTTGGCAAGCAGATGCTGGTGAACAACATGGCCCACGAGCTGAGAACCCCTCTCACGGGGATCCGAGGCTACGCCGAGTTCCTTCTCCGCGCCGCCGCACCGGAGGAGACCAAGCTGGAATCTGCCCGTTGTATCGTGGAGGAGGCGAATCGGCTGGAAAGGATCTCCCGCACCCTTTTGGACACTGCCTATTTGCAGGCGGAGGGCATCTCTTTCGAAGAAACCGACGGGGAGGTGTTACTGCGCCAAACCGCAGAGCGGTTCCGAGAAAGGTTCATAGAGCGCGAAATAGAGCTTAAGACGGATCTGCGTCCCTGCAAGGTGATGGGTGACGATCTGCTGCTCTCCCTTTTGCTGGACAATCTCACGGAGAATGCTTTGAAATCGGGAGCTTCCCGGGTGATCCTTTCCTGCGGGGATGGCACGGTAGCCGTTTCCGACAACGGACGAGGAATGACGGAAGAACAACTTTCCCATATCACCGAGCCCTTTTATCGCACGGATAAAAGCCGTTCCCGCGGGGAAGGGGGAACGGGGCTGGGATTGGCGTTTTGCAAGCAGATCGCCCTTGCCCACGGTGCAAAACTGCAGTTCGTGTCGGTACCGGGAGAAGGCACTACGGTTACGGTAGAATTTGAAAGGAGAAAAGACACATGAAGAAAGAAAATGCAAAGATCATCGTGGCGGCAGTTTTGGCAGTTGCGGTATCCCTGGGGATTTTGGCAGGGGTTTTGGTTGCGGCGGGAAGACCTTCTTCCGCAGGCACCCCCTACAGCGGAAGCGGGATCCTTTCCCAAGGCTCCCCGGGGGAAGGGACGGCACCGCCCGCGCAGGACTTTTTGAAGGAAAAATACGGCGTGTACAGCTTTGAGGAGGGCGACGGTGTCCTTCGGCTGTTCTCCCGCAAGCAATGGGAGGCCTTGGAAAACAAGCGGAAAAACGGAGAACGGTATTATCTGACCTATCAGGAGGTTCGTTTTCTCATCGAGGATACGGTTTCTTTGTACAAGCAGTATGGTTCCGTGACCCTTACCGAGGAGCGGTGGCTCCCCATTCATAAGACGGATATTTTGGATATTGTGGGAGACGTTGCAAACGGGGATGTTTATTTGGAACCCGTGGGGGAGATCTCCCGTGAAAGCTCTTACAGCAAAGCCTGTGAGGATTTTCAGCGGATGCGGGAGGAGATCCATTCCATTTTGCTGTACCGACTGTATATGCTGGACAGCGGGTGGCGGTTTGTGCAGTATTCCTTGGGAGAGGACGGATTGCCCAAGGTGGAGAAGCTTTCTGACCGTTGGGATTCCAAAGCAGAGTACTGCACCTTGGCGCTTTCTTTGGATGAGGGGCGCGCCCGGGACAACGAAGCTTATGAACGGCAGTTGGAGGCGGATTTTCTTGGCGCATTGGCGGGAAAACCGCTACAGGCACCTCTTTTGCTGATTCAAATGGACCCCTTGGAGGAGGCTCCTGCCCTGCGGATCCGCCTTTTGGACACGGAGAAAACGGGAGAAACAGAGCTTTACCCCGCCAATCTGTTTGTCTACCAACAGCCAAAGCCCTACACCGGCATCATCAAGCCTGTCACGGCAAAGGGCAATGTGTTAGAGCTTTGGTCGGGAGACGGTATCCAATTGGAGAAGCTATTGGCAGACGGGTTTTGGCAGGAGGGAGAAGTGGATTGTGAGTGGACGTATGCCTTTTGTTTCGCGGAAGCCGGGGAGGATGCGATACAGAAGCGATATACCTATCACTCGGGATGTGGTGTGGTATACGATGCCGCCAACCGTCGGTATATGGATCTGGGGGGCTTGGAACGGAGAACGGTAAATCGAATCCTGGAAAGAGCCGCCGGCGCCGACAAGCGGTACGGCGGATGGATGGTGTTTACGCAAGTAGGCGGCACCATTACCGTGGGACATGACTTTGGAGCCCAACTTGCGGAGATCCTTTCTGCGGGAGTATGGGAACCTGCGGAGGTTTCGGACACTCTCTGTACCTTCTGCTTGGGAGAGGACGAGTTCTTGTATCTGAAGGAAAAAGGGGTTGTGGTAGACATGGGGCGCGGTATGGGAATGCGCCTTTGCGAAAGAGAAAAATCGTTCTTGGAAGACTTGCTTTCCACCAATTTCCCTTTGGATCCGGAATAAAATAACAAGGAGCTATCCGCTGTGGGTAGCTCCTTTTTCTGTTATGCTTGCTCTTCTTCCTCGGGGACGGTATTGAGGATGACCCGTGTGCCGGAGGGGGTGATGCCGCTTTGCTGGTAAACGATCTCCACGATCTGCGCCAGCTCTGCCTCGCTGATCTCCGTGGTGTCCACGATCACACTGCATTGGTCTCCCGAGATCACCGCTACGCACTGGGGAATGCCCTTGGCCAGGGCAAGGGTCTCGATGTTGGCCTCCGCTTCCATGTCGTCCATGATGCGGGCGATCTGGGTCAGGGCGTTTTCCTTTTCGTCGGGCATGGCGTCGGGGTTATCTGCGATGCTTCGCAGTACGGTGATGGCATCCTCCCGCACCGCCTCGCGGTTCAGTACGGTGATGGCCAGCAGATCCGTGGGCTCGGTGGTCGTGGGGGTGTCTCCGCCGGAAAGATCCCCTGCGTTTTGGTTCATGTCGCCTACCAAAACGGAATTTCCCAGCAGCTTGCCGCTTTCCGATTCCTCGGCAGGGGGTTCCCCCTCAAAAAAGCCGCCCATCAAGGCACTGACGGTGATGGTGACTGCCACCAAAAGGACGCACCCGCCCACCAAAAAAGCGCGGGATGCCAAGAGCTTGGGGATGTCGATCTTCCCGAGCTTTTCCTTCCAGGACAGCAAGGTCTCCTTGATCTTCATAAATAGTTCCCTCCGTGTATGTTTATGTTTGAATACTGATAGCGTTGCTTTCCAGCCCGAACAGCGCGGAAAGCAGAGAGTTGATCCGCAAGCAAAGGGCGGGAGAGGCATCGGGGCATACCACCGCCACGCCGCTGACCGTGGGCTGTTTTTCCCGCAGGAGAATGGGAGATTCGCCCCCGTCTCCCGTGGCGAGAACCAGGTTTTTCTCTACGTCCTTGCCGTTTGCGTGTTGCACAACGTGTTGATCCGTGGCGTAGAGATATTCGTATCCGTAGGAGAGGGTCAGCACCACGGTGCAGGAATTCACCCCCTCCATCTCTCCGATGAGGGCCTCCACCTCCGCCTCCAGAGCTTCTCTGTAAAGCTCCGTGGGGGAGGCGGTATCCGTCACGGCGGAGCTTCCCTCCGGCAACAGCAGGAGCAGCACTCCCGCCGCCAAGGCCAAAAGAATGCAGGGAAGCAGACTTTTCCGCTTTGGATTTTTCCAGAATTCCGTTAGGTTCAAGTGGCTTCTTCTCCTTCCGTGACGTAGCAGGGGACACCGTAAGAGGCCTCCGCCCAGGCGGAGATCTCCTCTGCCCGAGGCAGATCTGCGGGATGCAATACCAGCCTCACCGCGGAGATCACTCCCTCCTCATGGGTCCAATCCATATCTATGCCCACCTCTGCGGGGGTTATGCCTGTCCCTGCGGAAAGTTGTGCGGCAAGAATGCGACAGATCTCCTCCTCCGCCTCCTTCCCCGCCAAATGGGAGAGGGTCTCTCCTGCAGGGAGGGTCTCCTCCGAGGGCTCTTCGGAGAGAGAAAAGGAAAGCTCCAGCTCCCGAAAAGGGGAGATGATCAGCAGGATACACAGCAGAGCCGCCAAGTAGCGGACGTATTTTTCCAGCGCGCCTCCTGCCGCGGCGGCGCATACCGCCCCCAGCAGAGAGCCGCAGAACAAAACGGTGAGGTAATGCCGCATGGGCGGGCTCCTTTCTTGATTTTTTACAGGGTGACTCCGGTTTTGATAAAGGTGGCCAAATACAAAAGGGTGACCACCTCCGCCCCTGCCAGCAAGCCCATCAGCACGTTCAGCGTGCCTCCCAGATGGGAGAGCAGCTGCCCCTCCTTTTCGCACCCCAAAAGCTTTGCCAGCGCGGTGCAAAGGGAGAGCATCAGCCGATACACCGCGATCCGCAAAAAGGGCGGGAGCAGGATGGCTAAGGTCACGGCGGTGCCGACACCTCCCACGGTGCCCTTGATCACCGAAACGCTTCCCGCTACGGTACGGGCGGCATCTCCCAGCACGTTGCCCACCACGGGAATAAAGACTCCGGAGGCAAACCGCACCGTTCGGAAGAGAAAGCTGTCCGAGGCGGCGGATACCGTGGTCTGCATGGTGAGCATAAAGCCCAAAAGGGAGAAGAGAAAGGCCAACAGCAAAGCGGAGGTGTTGCGAATCCAGCCCCCGATGGGGGTGAAATCCACCGTTCCCGGCAATGCGGCGGCAAATCCTGCGGAAAAGGAGATCTGCAAGAAGGGGAACAGCACCGAGGAGCAGATCAGGCTCACCGCCGCAAGAAACATGGAAAAGCCTGCGGCGGAGGTGGCGGCGGCAGAGGTGCTTCCTCCCGCAATCATCAGAGAGGAGGAGACGGGGAGCAGGGCGGCCAAATATTCCGTAAAGGCGGTGAGGGCTTGTCCCGTGTGGGTGAACAGATCCCGCAGTAAGCCGTACAGCACCCCCGATACCGCCAACACGGTGACAAAGGCGCAGACCTCCGTCATGGTACCGCCGGGGGACAAATGCCGCAGGGCGTGGAGCAGAGAGCAAAGGAGCAAAACCCCCATCAGCCCGCCAAAGCCGGCAGAGACCTCGGAGAACACCTGCGGAAGGGTGTCTTGTGTGATCTCCCACAGCTTGTCCTGCAGGAGAATGGGGGTGTCTCCGGCAAGCTCCTCTTCGGTGACGGCGGGGTGAGCCAGCGCGTCCGTCCCCACGCTGTCCGCGATGGATTCCTCCTGCTCCGTAAAGCCGCAGAGGCAGAGAACCACCAAAGGAAGCACCCAGAGAAGCCGCCTCAGAACAGATCCAGCAGCTGTACCAGTAGGGGGATGCACAAGGAGAGGATGGCGATCTTGCCCGCCAGCTCCGCCTTCTCTGCCAGGGCGCTTTCGCCGCAATCCCTGCAAAGGGAGGAGGTGGCGTTGCAGGCCAAGGCGATGGCCAAGGCCTTTAGCAGCAGCTCCACGTGGGCGGCAAGCCCCAACTCGCTTGCCGCTTGGCTCAGGGGGAGCAGGGCGTGCAAAAAGCCGTCCAGCAGATACGCTCCCAGCAGTACCCCGCCTGCCGCCACGGTGAGAGGGGCAAACTCCGGGCAGAGGCGGCGCAACAGAAGGCTCACGCACAGGGATACCAAAAGAAAACCGCAAACCGTAAAAACGTTCATACAAGAAGCGCACCTTTAGATCCCGAAGGCGTTGCGCACGGTGGAGAGCAATCCCGTGATCTCTCCCAGCAGTAAAAGCGCTACCACCACCACGCCTGCCACAGAGACGAAGGTGGCTTGCTCGTCCCGCCCGTTCTTTTGCAGGATCTGGCAGATCACCGCCACCAAAAGCCCCACTCCCGCGATCTTTACGATGAGTGTGATGTTCATTCGTTTTCATTGACCTCAACTTTCGTTTATAACAGAAGAAGTGCCACCAAAAGCCCGCCCAGCGTCCACAGTGCAACGGTACTGCGCCCTTTTTGATAGGCGCCGTCCTGCATTTTTTTGTGGATGGTCTCCAGCTGTGAGATACAGAGGGCAAGCTGTTCCGTTTGTACCGTAAGAGAAACCCGCCCCAAGGAGCTTCCCAGACTTTGCAAAGGGGGAAGCGCCTCCGAGGGCAGGGGAAGCAGTCGCAGAGCGGCGTTCCATAGGGAGGGATAGTCCCTGCCGTCGTGCCCTCTGAGGGCGGACAGGAAGCCGCAGGCCTCCAAGCGGGGGTCCCCGTAGGTTGCAAATACTTGCCGCAGACCCTCCCTGCGGTGCAGTAATCTGGCGGAAAGCTCCCGCAGAAGGGTGAGTATTCCCTCCAGCACCGCCAAGGAATCCTTTTCCTTATGCACCTTGGAGACACCGTACAGAAAAAAGGCCGTGACGGTGAGGAATCCGCCTGTCAGCTCCATGCAAGCACCTCCCCCGCGGGGAAGATCTCCACCCGAAAATTCTGCTTTAACACTGCGCAAAGGGAGAACACGCCGCCCTCCAAGAGGGCTTTGACGCAGGAACGCCGTGCCGCCTCCTCTAAGGAGCTTCCGTGTACCGAGGCGATGAGCTTGACCCCCGTGTTTTGCGCCGCCAACAGGGGCACTTCCTCTCCCGCACCCAATTCGTCGCAGATAAGATATTCCGGGGACATGGTGCGGGTCAACAGCTCCACAGCCTTCCATTTGGGGCATCCCGTAATGCGGTCGCAGAGCCCTGCGGGAAGGAACAGCTCGCACCGTTCGTCGGCGATGCCCACTCGGTAAGGCTTACTGCCCGTGGCCAACAGGTACGCCGCAGAGCGCAAAAAGGTGGTCTTGCCCCCTGCGGGTGGTGAGATCACCAAAACCCCGCGGGGAAGGGATTCCTTTAAGATCTCGGTGAGGGGGCGGGCAAACTCCGGCAGAAAGCGGGAGATGCGGAGATTTACCGAGGTGATCTCCCGAAAAACAAGACCTCCCGGCGTGGTGGCCATGTCCCCCGCGATGCCTGCGCGGCAACCGTTTTCCAAGGGGATATAGCCGCTTGCCATGCAGTCCTCAAAGGCATAAAGAGAGCCCTCCGTCAGCCGTGCCAGCAGGTCGTCCAGTTGAAGGCGGGACACCCGCAGGGCGTTTTTTTGATCCGTCATCCGTCCCTCCGTGTCGGGGAACAGATTGCGCCCCCCTGCCGTGACGGAAAAGGGCTTTTCCAAGCGAAACCGCAGCTCCGTGATCTGTCTGCGGAGATGGGGCGGCATCCCGCTCACCGCCCGGAGAAAGGGGGCGGGAAGGTAATGCATCCAGCTCACAAGACACCCTCCTTTTTCTGCTTTTGGGGGAGCAGATCGCGGTAAAGCGGCTTGGCAAGCAGCAAAAAGAGCAACAAATACACCGCCGTTCCCGCCGTGGCAGCAGAGATGGGGGCGGAAAGCATGGGCAATGCGGTGATCTGCTTTGCTCCCAAGCCTGCGATACAGCCGCAAAGGACGGCACCCCACACGGCTTTTCCGCCGCCTACGGTAAAGACGGCGTATTTCTTCAAGCGGAAATAGCAAAGGCAGAATTCCGCAGTGTTGGAAAGCACCAGCAACAGCAGGTATCCCATCGCCCCGGTGTAGGGGATCAAAAGGAAGATCACCGTCAGCCGCAGGGCGGAGTTGTAAAGGCTGTACCGCAGGGTGTATTTCTGCCCGTCCACCGCCTTCAACAGCCCGTCGCAAATGGTCTGCACGTACATAAAGGGGGTCACCGCCGCTAAGATCCGCAGGGCCGAGGCGGTGTTTTCCCCGGGGTAAAAGGCTTCTCCGATGGCCTCGGGCAGGAAGAAAAACAGCCCGCCCGTGCCCACTCCGAAGAGCATTGCCACGGAGAGGATCCTGCCGATCTGCCGATCCCGCGCCTCCAAGCCCTTGGAAGCCCCCAAGCGGGAGATCTCGGGGATCATCACGGAGACCAGACTTTGCAGGAAGGCAAAGGGAAAAAACAGCAAAGGAATCACCATGCCGCGGATCATACCGAAGGCGGAAAGCGCTCCGGAGCGATCCCCGCCGTATTTTTCAAAAGCATCGGGGATCAGCAGGTTCTCGGCGGTATGCAAAAGGGAGGTGGCCACCACGGAAAGTCCGATGGGCATGGCCACTGCCGTCAGGGTGCGGAGGCTGTAACCGAAGGTCTCCGTGGGGCGGAAATCCTTCTTTTTCTGCCTGCCCTTCAGGAAGTAGTAGGCGCACAGCAGGTACAGAAAAGAGCAGGCCTCTCCCACGGTGACCCCCAGCACGATGCCCATGCACAGGGTGGCGGGGTCGTTGGTGCTTGCCATTACCACGGTGAGGAAGAAGGCCATGACGGCGAATTTGACGCATTGCTCAAACAAAGAGGCGGAGGAACAGCGAAGCACCTGCCGTCTGGCGATGAACCAGCCCTTATAGCAAGCCGCCACCGCCATAAAGGGCATGGAGAAGGCCAAGATCCGCAGGGAGGAGGCGGTGTTTCCGTCCCCCACGGCACGTTCTGCCAAAAGGGGTGCCAGCCCCCAAAGAACGGCGGTGGAGGCCAAGCTGATCCCCAGCCCCAAGGGCAGGGAGGCACGGAGGGTACGCACCCCGTCGGAGAGGCAACGCTCCGCCTTCTCCGCCGTAAGACGGGAGACGGCAACCGTCAGTCCTGCGGTGGAAAAGGTGGCAAACAGCCCGTAAACGCTCATGATCAACTGGTAAAGCCCCAGCCCCTCGCTTCCGATGCGGGAAGAGAGAAACAGCCGCAGCAGAACGCCCAAAAGCTTGCCCAACAGAGAAAACGCCGTCATGATCGCGGCGCCCTTCAGCAAAACGCGGGAGCCTCGCAAAGATCCGCACCTCCAAAAATCACTTTCGTCACATATGTATGAAACTGTTTACAAAAACATACTTGCATTGCGGCGGGATTTCCTGTATAATGGAGGGGACAGATGAAAAGAAAGGCGGAAGCTTTATGAAAAGAAAGAACCGTTTGCGCTGGTTTTGCGTGTTGTGCGCCCTGTGCTTTGTGGGTGCTTTTTGCGGATTGAACGTGCTGGCGGAGACCAAGGAGGTCTACGACGGAGATTTGATGGTTGCCGACACCGGGCTGGTGCTGGTGGATCAGACCGTGGAGGGTGACCTTTTGGGCGTGGCCATGGAGATGCGGGTCACGGGAGACGTGAAGGGAAGCATCCGCGTTGCCGCCAATTCTCTTACCTTAAGCGGTAAGGTAGAGCGCAACGTTACCGTTGCCGCCGTGGAGCTGAAGACTGCGGAGACTCTGCAGGCAGAGGATGTGATCGTGATCGCCACGCTGGCGGAGATCAAGGGCTCCTTTGAATCCTTGACGGTTTACGCCACCCAGGTGGTGATCGCAGGACATATTACGGGAGAGCTGGTTTGCGAGGCAGACCAGGTGATCATTTTGGAGGGCGCGACCTTCGGCAATGCCAAGATCTTCTCCCAAAACGAGCCGGTGGTGGTTTCTGACCTTTCTTTGCAAAATTGGAAGGCACTCTCGGAAAGCGCCTATCAAGGTAGCGTGGAATATACCCGTACCGCCAGCGATCTGATGGTGGCTCTGGCTTCTCTGTTGTATACCCTGCCTGCAAGCTTGTTGGCGGCCTTTGCGGCGGTTTGGCTGATGAAGCGAGGCTCCGACGAGGCGGCGGGACAGCTGAGAGGCGCGCCCATCCGCTTCTTGCTCAAGGGCGTCCTTACCTTCCTGGCGTTCCTGTTTGGGTCGGTGCTGTTGGTTGCCAACACCTTGACCATGACCGTGGGCGGGGTGGCACTTTTGGTATTTGCGGGATTGCTTGTGGCAAACAACGCCATTGCCTCGGCGGTTTTGGGGCGTGTACTGTTCCGCAAGAGAGGCCCCTATCTGGGCGCGGCGTTGGTGACGGTCATTTTGTCCCTGCTTTCCGTCTTGCCCTTGGTATCCTTGATCCTGTTCATCCCCACCGCCGCCATCACCTTCGGAACGGTGCGGCATTTGCTCTTCGGGAAGAAATCTCCCCGCAATACCTACAGTCAGGGAGAGCCGGATTTTAGATTGTAAAAGCGCATACAACAAAACGAGGCCGGGTCATACGACTCGGCCTCTGTTTTGTCAGTCTACACTTTGGGTGACTGTGATCTTATTTCCTTCTCGGGTGGCTATGAAGGCGCCGTCCAGTCCTACGGAGGTGTTGTAGATCTTCCCGTGGCGCTCCGTGATGGCGGTATAAAGCTTTTTGGCGGTGTAGGTATCATTGGTAAAGGTCAAGACGAAGCCGCCTGCGGGAATTTCCAGCGTTTCGTTCACCCCATTGATGGAGCCGTCGTCCAGGTTGTTGCCGTATTCGCTGATGTAATATCCCGTTTCCGTGGGGGTAAACACCAGGAAGTAGGCGTAGCGGAGCTCGTAGCCCTTGGCGTCGATCACATCCATTCCCTCATGGATGCGCATACTGCCCATGACGTTGATGGAGTAGGTTTCGCCGCCCTCGAAATTGTATTCCGGCAGCTCGTCGTTAAGCCCCCAGATATTATCCTCACAGATAAAGTTCTCGCCGTAAAGGTAGCGATAGGGGTAACGTTTCTCGGGGTAGATCACCACGTTGCGGGTGAAGCGGGAGTATTCCTCCGGCACGCCCCTCTTTTTGTAGGGGATCTTGTCGGAAAGGAACACGTTGTTATACATATCCACCCGTTCGCAGGCGACCTGGGTGCCGTCTCCACGGTCTCCGCCGCCGTGGGCATCAAAAATGTGGTAGATGGCCGTTCCCAAATGGGCGTTGTCGTGGGCGGTGTATCCGCTGTCGGGAGAGCCGTCCGCCGCAATGGCATGGCGGTCAAAATTGAACAGATTGCGGTAGATCTCTGCGTAGGACGCGCCGGAGATCACCACGCCGTAGCCGAAGCCGTTGCGTTGGTTGTGATGGATCCAGCAATGGTGAATCGTGACGTCGATGCTGCTGCCCACCTTGACACCCGCCTCGGAGAAGCCTGTGATCTCGCAGTTGTCTATCTCCGCGCCGTTGCCTGTAACGGTGATACCCTTCGAAAGGGGAAGCTTATAGTAATAATCGGTGTATTTGTTCCCCTCTGCGTTCAGTCCGCGCTCCAAATGGGTCATGTGCCGTTCCGTGTCCGGGCCTGCCAGGGTGATCCCTGTGAAGCGGGCGTTTTCCTTCAGCAGAACGGTCTCCGCCTGGCGGGTTGTGGTAAACAGCATGGCGCCGGTGGAGATACTGCCGTCTTCCTTGACTGCGCCGCGGTCGGAGGCAAGGGTGACCCCTGCGGGAACGGTGATGCGGAACTCGGTGAGATCCATCTGCACGGAGGCGGGGATGAACACCACCTGCCCGGAAGCGGCTTGGCGAAGGGCTGTTTGCAGCTCCTCCACGGTGGTGACGGTGAAATCTCCCGCGGTGATAGTCTTAGCGTAGCCTGCGCCACCGCCCAAGGGGGAGCCGTCCGACGTGATGCCGTAGGTCTTGCCGTCCTGCTCGATGGTGAAACGATCCTTATAGAAGTAATATTTGTCTGTGCCGGAGTGGAGTGCCAAGGCCTCTGTCAGGGCTTCCGTATCTCCCTCTGCCACCTTCTCCAAAAGGGTGTAGACCTCGTAGCCGTCTGCGGGGAATACGGACATGGCGATATCCGGCTGTACCCGTTCTGCCAACAACGGCTGAGGCTCCACGGCGGTCAAAACCCCGTTTTCTTCCCCTAAAGGAAGCTCCTCGTCCTCGGAGACGATATTCTTTTCATTGGCAAAGAAGGCACTCTTGGTCACCGTCAAGGCCTTTTTGGGGTCGGAGACGGCGGTATTACAATGGTGGAAATAGCAATGCTCCACACTGCCGTTGCCCTTGGCGTAGGCGCGGATGGCATCCTCGCTGAAGGAGGCAAACTCGCAGTTTGAGATCTTGACGTTTTCTCCCAGAATGCGGATACCTGTGTCCGTGCGGGAGGCCACGTTTTCTTCGTAAGCGGTGATCACGCCGCAAAGGTTGAGCCCCGTGACCACAGCCCCCGTCTCGCAGGTGATCATCACCCCGGAGGGGTGGGAGAAGCGAAGCACGCCGCCTTGGTTGACCCCTCGGTCGGAGGCAAGGATGACCCCTTCCTTCAAGGCGATCTTAAAGGCCTCTGTGGTGGCAAGATCCGAGATATCGATGGTGACCCCCGAGGGAATAAAGATCACTTCGCCGCTTTTGGCTTTTTGCAGAGCGGCTTTCAGCTGATCGTCCGTCTCTGCTACGTAATCTCCGTCGGTGTAGATCACGCCGTCATATTCCGCACCGCCGATAGCGGGGGAATGGGGCTGTGTGCCCTTCATCAGCTCCCGCAGGTTGGCGGCATCCCGGGAAGGATCCTCCCCGCTGACCAGCATGGAGTACAGTCTGGTGTACACCTCTTTGCCGTCGGCGAGGAAAAACCGCTGAGGGATCTGCACCGCTTCGGCATCGGAAGCTCCCGAGGAGGTATCCTCGGGGATCGTGCTGCAGGCGGTGAGCAGGGAAAGCAGGATGCTAAGCAGCAGAAAAAAAGAAAGAAGACGTTTCACGGGCAGTTCTCCTTATCAAAGCGTTTTACGAAAGGCTTCCACCTCGTCCGCGGTGGGGATGGAAGCGCAGGCGCCGGGCTTGGTGATGGACAAGGCCGCGGCAACGGAAGCTGTATACATGGCCTCGGCGGGACGAGCTCCTCTTGCCAGAGCGGCCAGCAGGTAGCCGGTGAATACGTCTCCCGCGCCGGTGGTGTCCACCGCCTTGGCGGGGATGGCTTCTTGGTAGACGGTGGTCTCGCCGTCGGCGTAGTAAGCTCCCTCGCCGCCCAAGGTAAGAACGATGGCGGAGCGGGGATATTTCTCCCGCAGGATGGACAACATATCCTCGGGACGGGAGGCGCCGGAAAGGGCGGCGCCCTCTATCTCATTCACCAGCAGGCAGGACACGGTCTCCAAGGGCAGGGTGCGAAGCTCCCCGGTGATGGGGGAGGGGTTGAAGGCTACGTGCATACCCCGCTGGGCGGCAATTTCCAGAATGTCCCCCACGCCGGAGATCTCGTTTTGCAACAAGATCCAATCGCTGGGGCCGAAGCCGGCCATGACTCTGCGGACGTACCCGGCATCCACACAGCGGTTGGCACCGGGGAAGTGTACGATGGCGTTTTGCCCTTGGTCGTCCACTTGGATCACCGCTCTTCCCGTAGGAGCGGATACGGTCTGCAGATAGGAGATATCCACGCCGTTTTCTGCCAGGGTGTCCCGCAGAAAATCGCCGTCCTCGCCCACACAGCCCGCATGGATCACCGATGCGCCTGCACGGGAGGCGGCTACGGATTGATTCAAGCCCTTGCCGCCGGGCAACACCTGTCTGTGGGAGCAGGAGAGGGTCTCTCCGGGGGCAACAATATGGGCTACGCGGTAGAACTCGTCTATGTTCAAGGAGCCGAAATTAAGAATGTGCATGGATGGCCTACCTTCCTGAAAATGGATATTTTCCTCTATCTTTGATTGCAGTATACCATTTATTTTTCATTTTCGCAATAGGCTTGTCGCGAAAAGTTTACATTTGCCCCCTTCCCCTGCGTTGACAAGCTTATGGGTCTTGTGGTAAAATACTTGCATCAATCGCGGGGGAGCGAGGTGAAACGTCTGTGAAAAAATGCATATTGGCGGCTTTGTGCGTTATGCTGTCGGGGCTTTGTGCCTGCGGTGCGCAATCCCGTGGGAACGGCTCTGCGGTTTCGTCGGTAGGCGTGGTCTCCGGCGTGACCTCCGTGCCCTTGGAGGAGGTCTCCGTGTCAAGAGACGCTATTTTCGGGGAGTACCTTTCTGTGGAGGGTGACGGAGAGATCCTGGCCTTGAAGGAGGACGGAACCTTCCTCTCCTACACCGTCAGTGACCGTTCCGGAGAGAATGCGCAAGGAGTGAGTGTCCCCTACGTGATGACGGAGCGGATCTGCGGAACGTACACCTTGAACGATGACGGCACCGTGAGCCTGCTTTTGGAGCAATTTACCTTGACGGTGAACGGCTTGGAGGATGAGCCTGAGCTGGTAGAGGAGTTTGCAGACGTGTTTGCAGGGGAGAACGAGGCGCTTCACGCTTTGTACGTAAGGCTGTTCGGCGGGGAAGAGATCACCGGCAGGGAGCTTTTGGGCGAGACGGACTTTGCCCAGCTGGTTGCCGCGGATATCCGCATCAAGCCCAACTGCGAGAACGCTACCTTCACCTACGTGAATACCAAGTCGTAAAAGGCCTTCCCGTTTTTACGGAGAGGGCTTTTTTGCAGGAACGCCCTGCGAGGGAGAGATTTCTCTTGACATTTGGGCGGTTTTGGAGTAAGATAATAAGAACGAAACGGGAAATAAAAAAGAAAGGAACGGTGGCCGATATGACAGAAGGCGTTATCCTCCGTAAGGGCAAATTGATGCCCGCAGAGGACAGTAAGTATTACTTTTATTGCAAGACCTTTTGGTATTCCACGGTGATCGCGTGCTTGATCACCATCCCCTTCATTATCTATGAGTGGGTCGTGACCGGACACGGTATCTATTTATATTACGGAGATTACAACGCTCAGCAGATCGCTTTCTATAAGCATTGCGTAGAGATGGTGCGCAGCGGCAACTTCGGCTGGGACTGGTTCACCGATATGGGCTCCAACTTTGTGGGAAGCTATTCCTACTATATGCTGGGCAGCCCCTTCTTCTGGATCATGTGTTTGTTCCCCGCCTCTTGGGCACCTTATCTCATGGGTCCTATGTATATCATCAAATACGTGGTGGCCGCACTGATCGCCTACGCGTATCTGCAGAGATGGGTCAAGAACAAGGACTACGCCGTTTTGGGCGCTTTGCTGTACGCCTTCTGCGGATTCCAGATCTACAACACCTTCTTCAATCAGTTCCACGAGGTGGTGGCGCTGTTCCCCTTGCTGCTCATCGGTATGGAGGAATATATCCAGAACGGCCGTAAGGGCATCTTCGCCATTGCAGTGTGCTTGAACGCCATGGTGAACTACTTCATGTTTGCCGGCCAGGTCATGTTCTGCGTGATCTACTTTATGTTCCGCTTCTCCGACCGCAGCTTCCGCGTCACGGTGAAAAAGTTCTTCGGGCTGGCGTTGGAGGCGGTGATCGGCTTCGCCATGAGTATGATCCTGTTCCTGCCCGGCGCTTTGGCATTGTTGGGCAACGACAGAACCTCCCGCTTCTTCTCGGTTGAGGATTGGGAGAAAATGCTGGCCTGGTTTAAGAGCGGGGAGCTGTACTGGCAGAGATACGGCCAGATTCTGGAGTCCTACTTCTTCCCGCCGGATATTCCCTCCCGCGTAAACTTCTTCTTTGGGCACACCGAGCGTTGGGCGTCCATTTCCGCATACCTGCCCTTGTTCGGCATGACAGGCGTTTTCGCTTTCTACACCACCAAAAAGCGCGGTTGGCTGAAGGCGTTGATCCCCTTTTTGGTGGTCTGCTCCTTCGTTCCCGTTCTGAACAGCATCTTCTTCCTGGGGAACTCCTCTTACTATGCAAGATGGATGTATCTCATGGTTTTGATGATGGTCATTGCCACCATCATCGCCTTGGATCGCAAGGATACCCGTTGGAAGGGTGCTATTACTGCCAGCCTTTTGGCGATTGCCGCCATTGCGGTGCCCTTGGGTCTGCTGTGGTATGACGAGCCCTCCTCCGACGCGGTGGATTATCAGCTGGGCAGAGCGCCCTTCCTTGTACGATTCTGGATCTATACCGCCATTGCCGTGGCAGGTGTTCTGCTGGTATGGTACGTGATCAAGCACTTCCGCGGGACTAAGCTGTTTGCCCGGGCTCTGCTGATCACCACCTCCCTTTGCATCGTGGTGTACGGCTGTGTGCATATCATCAACGGCAAGGAACATTCCCACACCAGCGACTTTATGGTGCATCAGGTGATCAACGGCGAGGACGTGGTTCTGCCGGATGCGGGGGAGGAATTCTACCGCATCGACTTCTACCGCACCTCCAGCATCTCCACCATTGACAATTTGAATATTTATTGGGGTTATCCCTCCATCGAGTGCTTCCACACGGTGGTGCCTCCCTCCTTGATGAATTTCTATGATCTGGTGGGGTATAACCGTTCCGTGGGCTCTCGTACCTACAGCTCCTGGTACGGTCTGCGTGCCATGACCTCTACGGAGTATTCCTTCATCCAGACCACCCGCAACAAGCGAAAGGTGAAGACCCTTTACGAGGATAAGATCGAGGATCTGGAGGAGATCGTGGAGCTGGAGAACGACAGCGATTGGACTCTGGTGGAGCAGGTGGACAGCGTTCGTATCTACCAAAAGGGCGACGAGGTGGTAAGGATCAGCCTTTACGATCCCGACGCCATTTCGGAATATGAAAACAGCAAGCTTTGGAAGCAGATGGAATCCATCGATGTCTTCCGTCTCTTCTCTGCAAAGGAGATCGGCTCCGACGGTATGGAGACCACCGCATACTATTTGGTGGAGGCTTCTGACACCGAGACCATTTCCCGCTTGGAGAACGATCCCGGTGCTAAGGAGATCACCCTTTCTCAGCATGTGCGCCTTTACGAAAAGAATCGTTCCGGCGGCAAGGTGGTCTATACCCAGGTGGACGTGACTGCACTTCCCGAGCTGGAGGTATATTTCACCGACGATGCTTGGAGCAGATGGGAGCAGATCGAGGGCTTTGTGCTTCTGCATAACGAGACCACAAACGAGTACTGCTTGCTTTCCGAGACCGAGGATGCAGATCAGATCGAGACTCTGTTGGCGGCGGAAGAGTGGACCGTATGCACTCCCTCCGAGAACCTTCTCGTGTTCTGCAAGGATACTGAGGACGGTGTTCTCTATGAGGCGGTGGATCTCCCTTCTTTGGAATCTCTGGAGTCCTACGAGTCGGGCGCAGGCTACACCCGCGTAGTGGCCAACGTGAATTTCCGTATCTTTGCTTCTCTGACGGAAAAGGAGACCTACCGTCTGGTGGCGAAGGACGATGCCTATAATTTAGAGTATTACGGCAACCATCCCGATTGGACGGAGATGGTGGTGGACGAGACCCACCGCGTGTATTGCCGTACCCGTTCCTCTAACGATCAAGGAAAGCTTTACGCTGTGGGTTCCTTGTATAACACCGAGGAGCTGGAAAAATACGAGAACGATCCCGCATGGAGCTTCGTGGAGGAGAAGGTGGGTTACCGCACCTATTCCTCCGAGGAATTCAACATGACCAAGGGCTGGTATTATTACGATACCCAGAACGGCTACGATATCTACCGCAACGAAAACTATCTGACCATGGGCTTCAGCTACGACGGCTTCATGACGGAGACGGAGTTTAAGAAGATTTCCAGCGGCTTCCAGCGTTCCGTTCTGCTTTGCACCTATCTGGTGGTTCCGGACGATATGGCGGATTACTACGCCCAGTTTATGGACGAGTACGTGGACGATCCCAACGACGAGGGTAACAAGGGCAAGCTGAAGCGTAAGGCGGCCAACTATAACACCTTCACCAAGTCTGTGGCAGACCGCAAGACCATGTCCTGCACCGACTTTACCTGGAGCTCCGACGGCTTCTCCGCCAAGTACAGCTCCGAGGAGACGGACATCGTGTTCTTCTCCGTTCCCGCCGAGGGCGGCTGGTATGACGGAGCGGACGAGGGTGTGACCGGGCTTTTGACCGGAACCGGCGGCTGGACGGCTACCGTCAACGGCAAAGAGGTGGAGATCCTGACGGTGTTCGGCGGCTTTATGGCGGTGGAGGTTCCTGCAGGGGAGAACAACGAGATCGTGTTCACCTACAAGACCTTCGGCTCCGGGCTGGGTACCGGTATCACGGTCTGCGCGATCCTGGTGTTTGCGGTGTATATGTTCCTGCTTTACAAAAAGAAGCAGCACCGCGGGGATTATCCCTTCTTTGAGGGCACTTACTACGAGGCAGGCGACACCGAGGCGCTTCCCGCCGAGAACACTGCCGGCAAGAAGCCCGCGAAGACTTCCGTGAAGCCAAAACCAAAGAAAAGAAAATAACCTATGAGAAAGAGCATCTGCCTGCAACGGCGGATGCTTTTTTTGTGGGATTTTCGTGGGATTTTCGCGGGATTTTTGCGGGATGACAAGGGGCGGCTTTTCTGCTATTCTGTAAAGGCTCCTCCTATACTTTCATGAAAGGAGAAAAAAGATGAAGATCGTTTTTC
>JAFYNA010000118.1 GCA_017549925.1 Clostridia bacterium
GCACAGCATGGCCATCAAGGCCAGCCGCCAGGAATGCTCCGCCACGGATTCCTTCCTGCCGGAGGTGGTGAAGGAGTGACGGGTGTTGCATTTTAATTTTTCTGCTACGGTAAGAAACTCCAGAAATTTACGTTGTTCCATTTTCCGTCTCCAAACGGTATTTCTTGGTGTTGTAGGCGGTCATCACGGCGCCGTCCCGATTGCGGATCACCAGATAAAAGGTGTCCCCGGGGAAATCGCTTGCGCGCAAATACAAATTCGTAGTGGAGGCGCGGCCGTTCTTTTCAAAATAGTAGGCTGTCACGGTATTATCGCGGTGGCGTCCCCGTCCGGCCAGATTTTCCAAAGAGAAGTGGGGGCGGCGGTCGTGTTCTCCCTCGCAGATCTTGTTCAGGGTGTCAAGGGAGACGTGGTACTCATGCCCCAGGGCGTATTTCGCCGCCTTCACCGTTTGGATCATCTGATAAAAGAAGAAGCAGGCCACGTACGCCACCACTCCCATCAAGGGCACGGTGATGACGAAGGGGGAAATGGGAGGATTCACCGGGTCGTGTAAAAACCAAATGCACGCTCCCACCGCACCGCCCACCAGTGCCACCCATAAAAAGGCGATGACACAGCCGACGATCTCTCCCGTCAGCTCCGCTTTTTCGCTGTTTTTGATCATCTCGAAGGTGAGTGTCTTCCGTTCGTCCACCGGGTCGTCGTATTTATAAAGGTCTTTTGCCACGTCAAGCCTCCAAGCGGTATTTCTTTGCGTTGTAAACCCCGATGATCACACCGTCCTTCTCGCGGATGATCAAATAGAAGGTGTCGCCGTCAAAATCCCCGTCGTGGACAGTGATATGGCGGGAGATGGCTCTGCCGTTCTTTGCAAAGTAGTAGGCAGTGACGGTGGTTTGCCGTTCTCTGTATGCCAAGTTTCCTCTTCCCCGTCCCCAAAAACGCTTGAAGGAGAAGAAGGGGAGCTTTTCGTATTCTCCCTCGGAGACCCGTTCCAGGGTGTCCACATCCATACGGTACCTTCTGCCCCAGGCGCAGGAGACGGAAGACGCGGTTTGGATCCATTGATGGATGCAGAAACAGCTGGTAAACAAGCCGCCGGCCAGGATGGGAGCGATGGCGAGCAAAGGAGAGAAGGTGGCTTCCTCTGCGCCAAGGACTTCGGAGATGGCCACGATGTCGGCGATCCAGATGAGAACGAAAAATACCAACGCCCCCAAGGACAGCAGCAGGTCTTCTACTGCCTTCTTCTTTTGGTGGGAGAAGATCATCTCCGGGGTGAGAAGCAACCGTTCGTCTTCTTTTTTATGATAAGCGTTGTACATAGTATTCTCCCATGTTTGAAGTGATTTTATTGTAGCATATCCGTTTCCGTTTTGCAATGGGATGAAACAAAAAAGAAGCGGCTTTATCAAAAACCGCTTCTTTCTTGCTTTTACGGATCGATCTGTATCTCTACACGGGTATTGTCCGTCCAAAGGGTTACCCAATATCCGTAGGGGAAGCCGTAGAAGGACATTTCCACCGTAACGGGGACACCTGCCTTTAGCTCCACCGCTTTATAGTCATCACTGCCCAGATTGTCTTCGCTTTGCTGACTGCGCAAGGAGAGCTCCACCGTTTGATCCGCTGCGGAGACCAATTCCACGGTGATGCCGTCGGTTCTGTTGTAGCGATCCCCCGATTCTCCGATGCGGATCTCCTTCACGGTGATACGTACCGTAGAGGGGGCGGAGAATACGTTTGTCAGCTCTATCTTTTCGTCGCCTTGCTTGTAAGAGCCTTTCCAAACGTCCTTCGGGGCGTAATACCATGCATTAAACAGCAGGGAGGCAAAGGCGTCCGTCATTTCCAAGACCTGTCCTTCGCCGTAACGGGTGTCTACAAGGCAAACGCTGTCGTAATCTCTGCTTACCCGATACAGCTTGCCCTCGGCTTCCACCCAGAACGTGCCGGGTTCGGCGGGAATCTCATCGTAGGAATCCATCTCCTCGTGGGGCAAGGCAGGCTCAACCTCTCCCGTGGGCTGCAGGGCGCGGAGAGCTTCCAAAAACGGAGTCGCCACGGCGTAGTCTCCGATCTCCTTGGAGGAGATCCCCCAGCCGTCGGGGGCATACCGCTGGAGGGTTACCTTTTCTTCCCGCTCTGCGGGAGTCTCTCCGATGGCTAAGGTAAACAAATACTCGTAGCAGGCGCAGGTATTCACGTCGTAGGTGTATTTCACCCGGGTCACCACGTGATATCTGCCGGGAGGCAGAGCCTCGATCTCTTCCCAAGAGGAAGCTACCGGTTCATACTCCCTGCGGGGCTGTTCCAGCAGGGCAACGCTGATCAGCTCTGCGTCTTTCGGGAGGAGGGGCGTGACCTTTCCGCTTTCGGAATAGAGAATGGGAATGGCTACCGTAGCCAACTCGTCCTCTGCGGGCAAAATTTCGTAGATGCCCATTCCGTCTGCACTCTCGCCGTGAGCAATTCCGTCTTCATCCACCCAAAGGGTTTCCGACCACACAAAGCCCTCCGGCGGGGCGACAATGTCCTCTTCGGAAGCGTAATACACCTCGCTCCAATGGGTGGAGCTGATGGTTTCCGAGGGGCGGGATACGGTATCTCCCGTAGAGCTTGTGCTTTCTGCGGGCAGGGAAGAACCTTCTTCCTTGGGCGGGGTGGTTTGGCATCCCGCAAGGGAGAAAAGCATCGCAACGGTCAACGTGAGGATCAAAAAGCTTTTCTTCATTTCATTCTCTCCTTTTTTGATCAATTTTCCTGCAGAGATCCGATCACGGGGTCTTTGAAAACCGTTTCTGCGCGGAGGTCCTCCGGGGATTCGGTATGATACACCGTTTCCGCCAGAATGCCGTCCACGGTCATGATCCAGGTGACGGAGCTAAATGCGTCGTTTGCGGCTTCCGTATATACCGCCACCCTGCCGTCCTTGCTGTAAAAGGGCTCTTTGAGAGCAGACGCTTCAAAATCCCCTCTGTCTGTGCGGCGTTTCAGCTCTGCATCTACGTCCTGCACGCCGATGAAATATCCCGTGCGCACCCACTCGTCGGGGGCTTTTTGGACGGTGATATAGATCACGCTGTTTCTTTCGGGGGTAAGCTCGGGGTAGAAGTTATGGTAGCTGATCCAGGAGATATCTCCCTCGATCAAGGAAAGGAGGGGCAGGGAATCCACCGCTTCCAGGAACGTTTCCAGATCTTTACGGCTGGTCGCACCGCCGCCCTCGATGGAGCACAAATATCTTTCCAGCTCGTCTTCCTCGGCGGAGGCGCACATATCCCGCATTTTCTGCAAATCGTCCATGCTATGCAGGCTGATGGCGGGAGCAGGCTCGCCTGTGGTCTCTTCATTGCTTTCATCGGGAAGAGGATGCGCTTCTTCCGACGGGGTGGGCGCTTCACTGCTTTCTGCGGGCAGGGATACGGTATCATCCGTAGAGCTTGTGCTTTCGGCAGGCAGGGAAGAACCTTCTTCCTTAGGCGGGGCGGCTTGGCATCCCGCAAGGGCGAGCAAAAGGATGGATATTGTCAAAAGATAAGCAAAAATCCGCTTCATGGGGTTCTCCTTTCCGTTTTGTAGGTAAAAAAGTCGAACTGCGTCACACCCATGGATTCCAGCAGGGCGCGGGATTTTTCTCGATCTGATTCCGTGTTGTAGCCGGGGATCAAAGGGACCCGCACCATCACCCGTTCTGCCCCCACAAGGGAGATCAGGGTGCGCAGATTCTCCAGCATTTCCCCATTGTCCTTCCCCGTGTAGGCGCGGTAGATAGCGGGGTTGGTGTCCTTGCAATCCACGTAGAACATATCCATACAGTTCGCCGCGGTCAGCACCGCTTCGCGGGGGACGTTCAGGGAGGTCTCGGCGCAGAGATGCCATCTGTCCCCGCAGAGGGCGCGGAATTCTTTCAGAAAATCCGCTCTCAGCAGGGGCTCTCCGCCGCCGAAGGTGACACCGCCTCCCGTGGCCACAAAATACAGGTCGTCAATCTTCACTTTGTCATAAAGCTGTTCGGGGGTCAGATCCTCCCGCTTGGTGTCCGTGGCAAAGGAATAGGGGTTCAAGCAATACTTGCACCGCAACGGGCAATCATGGAAGATCACCAGAGTGGTGACTCCTTCCCCGTCGGTGGTCATCCGCAGGCGGGAATAGGTGATAACGGGGGCGGTAACAGCCACGTCAGTTTTCCTCCGGCCAGGGCAGGGGATCTCCCCCCAGCTCTACCTCGGAGTCTTCGATGATCTCGCCTTCCCAAAGTTCTTCTTCCGAGCTTTCCTCAGGCACCTCGCCGGGGAGGGGAACGTCGCCCTGGACGAGCTCTTCGCTGCTTTCCGGGGCATATTCCGACGGTTCACCCATGGTCACCGATTCTTCTTCCGAGGGCGGCTCCATCAAGCCGTCCACCGTCTCGCTATAAACGCTTTCGCTGCTTTCCACAGCGTAATCACCCATGGTCGGGAGCATCTCGCCGTCTACCTCTTGGGAGTACACCGGCGCAGAAACATCCGGGGCACCGCCCAGGGTCTTGGACCGGGTGTCCTCCGGCTCGGGGGTGCAGGAGGCGGACATCATCATGGCGGCGGCAATTCCCGCAACCACCACCTGCTTGCCTGCCATGCGGCGTTTTTCCAGCTCTGCCTCCAGGTAACGTACCTCTGCTTCACACTTGGGGCAGGTGCCCTTGCAGTTGCCTTGGTGCTTGCACTCCGTGGTGACGTAGGTGATGTCGTTGTCCTTTGCGATCTGCTTACGGATCTCTTTTAAGATCTTACATTTCTTCTTTCCGTGCATGAAGATGCCTCCTTTTTGGTTCCTTTACTCCTTAGACAATCGAGAAACAAAAAATCCTCACGGTTTTGCGAGGATTTTTTAAAAAATTAAAGATTTTTCGTGTTCGAGGTGGGTTTTTCCATGTTTTCCAGGGTTTCTTCCAGCCGTTCCGGGGGAATCCAGGTGAGAGTGTCGATCACAAACTGCATGGAGGAGCCATTGCCCTCTACCACAGTGACCGTTTCCTCGTCCTCGGAGAAGCGAGCTCCTGCAAGATTCCCGGAAGGCCGCTCCAAAACCGCAAAGGCCTTGCGGCTGACGCTGTACAACAGCATCACGGAGCCTCTGCCCGCGCAGAATGCTTCGAAGCACAGATATTCTTCTCCCGCACTGCCGTACAGATTGGGGCCAAAGCGCCCTTGGCGGGAGGTGAACACCACCCGGGGAGACGCCTTGTTTTCCAGAATGGAAAGGAAGCCTCTGTAATTCATCATGGAGACCTCTACCACGGAGGTTACGCAGAACAGCAGATCCGCTTTCTCAAAAGACAAAAACGCGTCGTAGATATAGGGGATCTCCGACCGATTTTCCCGTTGCGGCAGGGTGGAAAAGTCGTATTCCCAGTCGGTGGTGCGCTCTTCTTGGGGTAGGGGACGCACGAGTTTTCCGACGGGAACGTCCTCCAAGCGGAAATCGTTTTCGTAGGAAAGCTCCTCGGGAGGAAGCTGCTGCAGTTTGGCGTTGGCGCGGACGGCGGAGATGAGATAATACAGCAGCATGGCGTGCATGATCAGATCCAGAATGCCGGAGAAATCCTGCGCCCAAATGTACAGCGCCAGCATACATACCGTGTCAATGGAAAACAGCACCAAAGCGGCGGTCATCCAGCCGGGGTTCTTCTTGGAGAACAGCCAGCAGAGGAAATACACCCCTAAGATGGCGGCGGCAAACAGCAGGCAGGGGACAAACAGCGTTCCCGTCTCCTCTACCATGCCGAACAGCACGGCGTAATAGGGCACCGTGACGGAAAACAGAAACATTCCCGTGAATTTTAACAGGAGCATGACAATGTTCACCGCGGTCAAGCACACCGCCAGCATCAAGTTGCCGCGGGCTTGGATATATCGCATTTTCAAGTGGTTGCGCAGGGCAATGCTTTGTTGCTTTTCGAACTCCATACAGGGAACCTCGTTTAGTTTTCAAAAATGGGATGTTCTCCCAAACGGTGCGCGGTGTCAAGCTCTTCCTTGGACTTCACCGTCCAGACAAAGCGGGGGGCTTTGTAAACGCGGGTGGCCAGCTTAACGGGGAGAGCATTTCTGTCCTTTTGGTTATAAGCGATGAAATCCGGTCTTGCCAAGAAGTTAAAGGCCATGGCAGAAAGGATCAGATTGAGGGCGGAATACTTCTTTTTGTCCCTGCACACGTTGGTGTAAAGCTGTCCGCAATAGACCTCGGGCAGGTGCTTTTTCATGTTCTTCACCAGCAGGGGGTTGAAGGACTCCACGCAATACGGGCCATCGTAGCCGTTAAGCAGCTCTGCTACCTTGGGGCAAAGGGCGGAATTCAGATCCTCTCCCTTCAGCTCCACCAAAAGGGGAACTCTGCCGTCCACCAGCTCCAGCACCTCGCGGAAGGTGGGGACGGTCTGCTCCGTGCCGCCTAAGGAGAGGGCTTGCAGCTCGGCCGCGGTGAGGTTTTTCAGTTTTTCCTCCTTCCCTGTCATGCGGATCAGGGTGTAGTCATGGAACACCATCACCACGCCGTCGGCGGAAAGCTGAACGTCCAGCTCGATGCCGAAGCCCTTTTCCACCGCTTTTTCAAAGGCGAGGAGGGAATTTTCCGGCACACCGTTGCCGTGAAGCCCTCTGTGGGCGTAGTCGCAGAGCAAGCGGCTGTCCTCCGGCTTTTTGCCGCGGGGGCGTACGAACACCAAAAGGTACAGCAGGATCAAAAGTCCGATCAGGCCTAAAAGGCTATATAAGATCACCATACATCAATCGTCTCCGCCGCCAAGCTGTTCCAGGGCGGATTTCTTCTCTGTGGGACGGGAGTCGCCGTGCTTTACCAACAGCATGGTGATAAAGGAGAATATCACGAAGGCCGCGCCGAAGGGGAAGAAGGTATAACGCATTCCGCAGAGATCGTACAGCACGCCGGAAAGGATGGGCGCGACGATCTGCGCAGACATGGAAGCGGTGTAGTAGTAGCCGGTGTATTTGCCCACGTCACCCTTGCCTGCCAGCTCCACCACCATGGGGAAGGAGTTTACGTTGATGGAGGCCCAGCCGATGCCTGCCAAGGCGAAGATGGGGTACATGATCACCGCGGGGGTTTCGGGAGAAACCAGCGTGCCCCCCGCAAAGGCCGCCGCCAGCATGAGAATGCCCGCCAGGATGGTCTTTTTTCTGCCCAGCTTGGAGGAAATGATGCCCACGGGGATATAGGAAACGATGGCCGCCGCTTGGGCCACGATGAGGGTAAAGTTGTAGTCAAATCCCAAGATATTGGATGCGTATACGGAATATTTGCTGGTAATGGAGTTGTAGCCGATGAACCACAGGGCTACGGAGGCCAAGAGCAACAGCAGGGAGGTCAGCTCACCCTTGGTCAGCTTGCGCTTCTCTGCGGGAACGTCGGGGGAGGCAGGCTCCTCCAGACCGTATTTGGCGGTGTCCTCTTCCATTTCCGCCGCCCACTTCTTTTCCTTGACGGTGAGAAGGAACAGCACGAAGCCCAGCAGCATGATGGCGCAAACTGCCAGCACGTAGCCGGTGTAGGACATATATTTGTTCTTGGAGGTGGAGAACACCATACCCAGAACCAAAACCAGAATGCCGCCTGCGGTACCCGTCAGATTGATCACGGCGTTGGCCTTGGAGCGCAGGGGCTTCACGGTAA
>JAFYNA010000119.1 GCA_017549925.1 Clostridia bacterium
CCGCCAGCTTGATTTGGGGACCTACAATGGTGTAGGTACGCACAGCGTTGGCGTAATGCTCATCCTCGGAGTAGCCGTTGGCGGCGTCGCCCCAATACAGACGGGTGGTCTCCACAATCTTCAGATTCTTGATGGTGGCGGCCTGACCTACGTTGAGCGAGATCTCCTTGCCGCTGACACCATCGAAGAACTGCAGAGTATCCATCTGCTCGTTATCGTGGTTACCGCCGGACCACTGCCACTGGCTTGTGGTCTTGCCTACGCGGTACACGTATTCCCAGTCAGTGGAATCGCTGACGAACTGATGCTTGGTGCCTCCAGCCTCGGTGTATTCCCACTTACCCAGATTGAAGGTGCCCCAAGAGGTTTTGTGAAGGGTCATATACAGAGAACCGCCCTCATATTTGCAGGTGATACCGTATTCCGTCTGGCTGTTGCGCTTCAGAGTCATGTCGTAGGAGGTATAGTTCTCGATGTTATCGGAGGTGTCCATCTTTTTGAACTCATCCGTTACGTCTCCCCTGCCGTCGTGCTCGATCACAGGCTCGTACTTCTTGTAGAGGTTGAAGGTTTTCAACACATGGCTCTTGATCTGTGCATAATCCACAGCATCCACCTTGCCGTTGCGATTGGCGTCTGCCGCCTTCTTTTCAAGATCGGAAAGGGTCTGCGCCTTGAGAACAAAGCGTTTTGCCTTCACGTAGTCCACCGCGTTCACCTTTCCGTCGCAGGTAATGTCGCCGTCCAAAATCACGGTATATTCGTTCAAGACGTTCTTACCTTCTTTGTCGTACTTCTTGATCACATCGCCGTTGGCGATGATTCCAGCGGTCTTTTCCTTGCCGCTCTTGTCAAATATCTTAACGCCTGCGGAGGAGGTCATATTGGCAAGCATCTGAGAAATCTCGGTTTTTTCCGCATAGCCGAAAATCTCCTTGCCTTCCACATAGCCATTGCCCTTGGAGAAGGAGACGGTATCCACGTAGCCGCAAAGGACATCCACCTCGGAAACGAAGCAGAAGGCGCCGTCGGGCTTAATGAGGATCTTGATGTAGCGATATTCACCCGCAATGTCCGATTGGTAATCGTGATTAACCCCGTTACCGCCGGTCTGATCGGTCAAAGTACCCAGTTGGGTGAACGTTTTACCATCGACAGAACCCCAAACGGTTATCTCGGCAGGCAACACAATGCCCCAGGAATCCTGCTTTCCGCACTGCACCTTGACCCGTGCCAAGTCGGAATAGGTCTTGCCGAGGTCGATGGTAATGAAATACTCGGATTTTCCGTTGAATCCATACCACTCGGAACCGTCCACGGACTTGCCGTAGGCACCGTCGGTAAGCTCTGTGTAGTTTTTATTACGGTAGTTGCCCGTGTATTTATTGGCATCCGTGGTATAGGGAGCAGATGCGGTATAGGAGCATCCCTTGGACACGTTGCGCAAGCCGTCGTCATTGGCGGCAGAGGCAGGCACGATGGCAAAGGAGGTAAATACCGTGGCAATCAATAAAACGATGGATAAGATTTTTTTCATAACTGGGCTCTCCTCTTTTTGATTACTTACATTATATCCTCTTTTTTTGCTTTGGTCAATAGGTTTGCGAAGGTATTCGTTTTTTCCGCATAATGTACAAAGCAGGCACACTCTTTTCGTACAGAATGCGCCCGCTGAGGGGATTTTACTTGCCGTCTACCAGGTCGGAAACCATAGATTCCGCATCGGAGATCATATCCCCCACGCCGCTTTCCACATCGGAGATCAGATCGGAAACATGGTCCCCCAGATCCTTGGATTCCTCTTTTGAAGATTCTTCTCTTGAGGTATCTTTGGAGGTATGATCACGGCTGGTATCGGAGATCACGCCGTTGCTTTCCGCGCTACCGGAGGTATTGCCGTCTCTGCCGTCACAGCCTGCCATAACCAAAACCGCAAGGATAGCCAGCAAAAAGGGCAAGAGTTTTTTCATATTCATGGTGATGCGCATTCCTTTCGTACAAATCACGCCACGGCGGCATTTTAACCACCGTGCGAAAATAGTTTGCTCCGTTTTGAAGCCCGATATACACGCCCTTTTTAAAAAGTCGCACAAATCGCGAAGAGGATTTTTGTATTCTTTGCCGTTGATTCTTCTGTCAAAAATCACTATAATAAAGAAAAAAGCTTTTTATAAGCAAGGAGAACACTGTATGATCGCGAAAACACCCCCTTTGGGATGGAATTCCTGGAATACCTTTGGCCATAACATCAACGAGACCATGATCAAGGAAATGGCAGACGCTATGGTAGAGACCGGTCTGCGGGATGCAGGATATGAATATTTGGTAATTGATGACTGCTGGTCTCTGCGCGAGCGTGACGAAAACGGCAAGCTGGTGGCAGATCCCGAGAAGTTCCCCGGCGGCATGAAGGCGGTAGCCGATTACGTACACAGCAAGGGCTTGAAGTTCGGTATGTATTCCTGCGACGGTACCATGACCTGCGCAAGATTCCCCAGCTCCTTCGATTATGAATTTATTGATGCCGCCACCTTTGCGGAGTGGGGCGTAGACTTTTTGAAATACGACAATTGCAACCGTCCCGTGAACTACCCCGGAAGACTGCTGTACAAGCGTATGGGTCTGGCTCTTGCCAACTGCGGAAGAGACATTCTGTTCTCTGCCTGCAACTGGGGTGTGGACAACAGCCCGGAATGGATCAAAGAGACCGGTGCCCATATGTGGCGCTCCACCGGTGACATCGTGGACAACTGGGAATCCATTAAAAAGCTCACATTGGAGCAGCTCCCTCTGTTGAAGACCAACGGTCAGGGCTGCTTCAACGACATGGATATGCTGGTGGTAGGCATGGGCGGCAAGGGCAACGTAGGCGTTGGCGGCTGTACCGTAGAAGAATACCGTACCCACTTCTCCATCTGGGCGTTCTTCGGCTCTCCTCTCATGATCGGCTGTGACATCCGCGATATGACCGAGGAGACCAAGGCCATTCTGATGAACAAGGAGGTTCTGGCGGTGAACCAGGATCCCGCTTACCGTCAGCCCTTTGAGATCAATACGGTTCATTGGGCTTCCGATCTTGCTTGGAGTGCTTGGGCACGCTTTATGGAAAACGGCGATATTGCTTTGGGCTTCTTCAACCTCAGTGATCACCCCACCAACCCCTGTCTTGCCATGGCAGATCTGGGCTTGGGCGGCAGAAGCGGCAAGGCATTGAAGATCCGCGATCTGTGGGCCGGCGAGGATCTGGGAACCTTTAAGGATCAGTTCGTAGCCAACGTACCCGCTCACGGAGCAAGATTGTTCAGAGGGCAGGTCGTAGATGCCTAAGTGCATTGCTTGCGGCGAGGACGTGACCGTTTACGACATGGGTGCTACCAAGAAGCTTATCAACCGCGGGGCGGAGGAATATCTGTGTATCCCCTGCTTGGCGAAGAAGTTTAAGGTAGAGGAATCGCTGATCTACCAAAAAATCGAAGAATGGCGGGAACAGGGCTGTATGCTCTTCCCGTAAAAGAAAAGTGGCGGAGCCGATGAGGCTCCGCCTTTCTTTATGTTCGGTTATGCGTTGGCCTGCTCTGCGGAGAAGACCTCTTCGGTAGGAGTAGCCTCGGGAATCTCGGGACGCTCCTTCTTCTTGGGCTCGGGGATGAACTTGGGGGACAGCTTGTAAGCGATCTCGGAAAGCAGGAACAGCACCGCCATGACGATGCAGAGAACACCGCGGGAGCCTCTCGATTCGATATCGGAGATACGATCCTCAAGGCTTGCCAGCATACTCTCGGCCGCCTCCAGATCCTCGTCCTCCAGATCCTCCATCTCTTCTTCCAAATCATCGCGGAGCTTCACCAAAAGCTCGTATTCTACGTTGTCGACAGTACCGTCCTCTTGGTATGCGGTATACCATACCTTGAAGTTGCCTGCTTCGTAAGCCTCTTCCAAAGCCTCCTCAGAGGAAGCGGTAAACAGTGCGGCGGGAATGATAGCGATGATCAAAAGGAAGATTGCAAGGCCGTACATGGCTTTATAGGGTACCTTCTCCCCCGTCTTCAATCTCATCATACGAAGGCCAAAGCGCTCGTTCAGATTGATCAGACCCACGCAGATGACCATAACGCCCAGTATGGAAACCACAACCACTACAGCGGTATTGATACCGTTGGAGGTAGAAACAGCACTCTTGGCGGCCTCGGCATCAACCTTTTCCAACTCTGCCGTATAATGCTCCACCGTCATGGTCTGAATGTTATCGTTAAGATCTTTGATCAGACCCAGCTTGGTAAAGTTCATCAGCAGGATCGCAACGGCTACAATGCTGACAACCGTCAGGCTCTGCTTGACGATGGCAAGGACCTTGTTGTCTTCGTCAAGCAAAATCTTCTTGACCGCACGAAGAAGGTTGCCCACAGACCAAACAATGATAGCCGCAACGAAGGCAGAGCCCATGGCGATACCGTCGTTGGCAAACAGTGCGAACAAGGCAAACAGCATGATAAAGGTAGCGGTGTAACCGGAGAAGGGGAATTTCTCCATACGCTTTTCGATGGCGCGGGGATCCTCGTCCTTCAAATGGATAAAGAAGTAGATCAGCTGGACAATGTACTTGCAGAATACGACGATGGGATAAACCAACGCAACACAGCACAGGCCAACGGTGATCAGAACATTCAGCAAGCCGTAGGTAACGGGCATGGGGTTGCTACCGTAATCGGTGAAGCTCTCTTCGATGGCATCGCTGTCCTCCTCATCCTCGGAGGTAGCCGCACCTGCAAAGGAATACAAAGCGCCCACCAGGTTGCGGAAGCCGTCGTCCTCCGAAAGCTTTTCTGCAATACGCTCATAATCCTCTTTCGTAAGCTCGCCCAGACGCTCTTCAAGAGATTCCTTGGTTTCAGTAATATCCTCCATCAAGTTCTCGATATCGTCTTCGGAAGCGCCGTTGCTTTTCAGATTGGCAAGTTCTTCGGTTTTATTTTTCACGTAGGCCTCATCGGCTTGAATACCAACCACGGTGATAAAATCGCTCCAGTTGGTTACCAGATCCAGCACCGTACCGTAGCCGATATCAATCTCACCGATGGGCTTCATACCTTGGGTAAAGCGGCCTTCATAGTATACCTCGGGATACTCCGATTGGTTGGCATCTATGGTCACCATGGGAAGTAACGTCACGGCAACGAAAACCGTAGCCAAAAGGATCAGGACAATATGATACCCTATTTGGAAATATTTTTTGTTTTTTTCGCTCATAAGAGCACCTCCGTGATATTTACTCTGGAAACAGAATACACCTTCCGTTTGCAATTGTCAACAGTTTGTCAAAGATTTGTTTTGGTTTGTCAGCATTTGCAACGATTTCCGTTCTGTATGTTTCTTTGAAACGTAATTTTTGCCCGAAACAAAAAGCCCTCGCAAAGAGGGCTTTTATCAGCATTAGGAACGGGAATTTTTGTTTTCCATATGCTCGGAAAGGTATCGCTTGGCGATCTCCTCGAAGGCGGCAAGCCTGCGGTTGAACAAAAGCCAGATCAGCACCACCAGAAGCACCCGAGGGGTGTTCAGCTCCCGCAGGGCTACCGGGAGAGTGTAGATCACCGTATACACGGCGGTGTACAGCGCAAACACAAAGTAAGGAAGTCCATCCAAGAACAGGCGGCGACTTGCCACAGAGGCAGAGAGACCATCCATTTCCCGAGAGAAGTGCAACCATGCGAAAAGCAAAAGAGGCATTCCCAAAAGCATGATAGCGGCGGAGATCAATTCCACCGTGACGGTCAGCTCGCCGAAGGCACGGAGATCCCAAATGGTGAAAAAGCGGCGGTACAGCTCTGCCAGCAAGCACCAAATCGCACCTACGGAAAACAGCTTGATGCACAAGGTGAACCGTTTCTCCCCTGCAAAGCCGTTTAAAAACCAACATCCCACGGCAAACAGCGCGGGAAAGCCGCAAAGGGGCAGGAATCGGAAACCGTTGATATGCAGATCCAAAAGGAAGAGCAAGCCCAGACCAAAGCAAAGCCTCGCCATGTTCAGCTTGGAAAAGCGGCGCTTCAGCTTGCGGACGGGATCATCCTCCGCCAAGGAGTCGGAAAGCAGGGAGCGAAGAGCAGAATCCCCGGTCAAGGTATGCAGGAAGGGCAGGTATGCTACCAGCCAGATCACCGCTACGATGATCACGAAGACGGAGAACACCAAATTCAGAAGATCCTCCGCGGCGGCAAGCTCGGTAAACAGCTTGTAGGTAGAATCGTCATAGATCTCACCGTACTGTACCAGCCAATCGGGAATGGCGGTAAGCTGGGGCAAAAAGGTACCCAAGCCGCGCACCCAAAGGAACAGCGCGGAAAGGAACCGCACATTATCCGTCTTCAGATACATATTGTCGTTATGGGCACTTCTTGCAAAGCTGTCCACCCCCTTGAAGAAGTGGGAAAAGAACAGCATTCCGCACCAGATCTCCCCCACCGTCACCACGGTAACGGCAAGCAACGTATCGGAACGGATCTCGGAGGATTGCAAAAAGCCGTACAAAAGGGTCTTGCCCAACCCAATAGCGATCAGATAGAGAGCTTGCCTGCCAGCATGATACATTTCGCCGTTGATCTCGGAAAAACCCCGCATGGCGATCCAAATCAAGCCCCAACCGATGAGGTCGGGCAGGATATCGGCCACACCCCAAACGGGGTTGGCCAGCAGGACGGCGCCTGCCATGAGAAGGAATACGGAGAGCTTAAGCTCTCTGTTGGATTTTACGTTGTTCACAGAGACGCCTCCTTTCGTAAATCATTTCTTTTTGGAACGTGCTTTGTCCCCGGCACGTCTTTCCATTACCTGGCGGTTATGCTCCGCCACCATCTCCTTGTCCTTCTCGTACTGGGCCTCGCTGGTGATCAGCACGAAGCAGGTATGGGTGAAGAACATATTCATCAGCACCACCACGTAGTAGGCGATCCCCGCGAAGATCTGCACCCGTCCGTCCACCAGCTCTCCGCACAGCACCATGGTGATGGCCAATGCGAGAAAGAGGGAGGAAAAATACAACTGACGGTTGGCGGAATTCTTTAGCTTGGTATGATCGTTGGCTACGGCGATGTTCCGCACGGCGATGCACTGGTACAGCAGCATGAAGAACCATGCGATGAAGAACAGAAGATAGGTGCCCAAGTTCAAAAAGGGAAATTCCTTTGCCACATTAACGTCCACGCCCAGAACGGGTAAGAACAGATCCAGCAGGACGAACAGTCCTCTGGGAAGCATAAACAAGGCAGATACGGAGGCATAGAGAAATCTCTTTTCCAAGCGGGAGGCAAGGAAGAAGCCGTAGGCCAGGAAGGGTGCCGCTAAAATGCCCAGACCTGCGGAATGGAGAAGCAGGAAGCAATACCCAAGGAACGCAATGCCGAATCCCATGGTTTATTCCGCCTTTCCTGCGCTGATAGAGCCACAGCACTTTTTGAATTTCTTACCGGAGCCGCAGGGGCAGGGGTCGTTGGGACCTGCTTTTTTGTCCTTACGGGCAGTAACGATGGGCTTCTTGGGGGCGCTTTGCGCGGGAACTCCGCCGCCGGAGGAGTTGGTGACGGCAGCCTGCTTTCTGGCCGCCTGCTCACGGCGAACCACGGAAAGCACCATACGGACGGTGCCTGCGCGGATGTCACGCACCATGGTGTCGAACATCTCGCTGCTGGCGATCTTATACTCGGTGACAGGGTTTCTCTGGGCGTAGGCGTTAAGGCCGATGCTGCCCTTCAGATCATCCGCCTCATCGATGTAATCCATCCAGTTGCGGTCTACGTTACGAAGCAACAGAGAACGCTCTACCTCGCGGAAAATCTCGGGGGTAAAGGTTTCCTCCTGCGCCCGGTATTTGGCAAGAGCAAGCTCCTGCAGGGTATCGCACAAGGTCTCACGGGAGAGAGCATCCAGTTCGGACTGACCGAACTCCAACTGATCGGTAAGACCGATGAGAGGACCGAACTCCTTCTTGAGAAGCTCGAAATCCCACTCGTCGGGAACGTCGGACTGAGTTGCTTCCGCAACAGCATCCTCGATGTAGTGACCGATCATACCCTTGATGGTCTCGGAGAGGTTGCCGTCGGCAAGCACGTCTCTTCTCTGCTTATAGATCAGCTCGCGCTGTTGGTTCATAATATCGTCGTAGGCGATGACGTTCTTACGGCGCTCAAAGTTCATGCCCTCAATACGCTTCTGAGCGGACTCGATGGAGCCGGAAAGGATCTTGGCGTCGATGGGCTGGTTCTCGGGCATCTTCAAGGCCTCGATGATGCCGATGATACGGTCTGCACCGAACAGGCGCATGAGATCGTCCTCCATGGCGATGAAGAAGCAGCTCTCACCCGGGTCACCCTGTCTTCCCGCACGTCCGCGAAGCTGGTTATCGATACGGCGGCTCTCGTGACGCTCGGTGCCCAAAATGAACAGACCGCCTGCGGCACGCACCTTTTCCGCCTCTTTTTCGATCTCGGGGAGGAAGGATTCCTTCAGCTCTGCAAAGCGCTTTCTTGCGGCGATGATCTCGCCGTCGTCGGTGTTGCCGTAGCTGTCCGCCTCGGCGATGAGCTCCTCGGGGAACTCCTCCTTGCGCATCTGCTGTTTTGCTAAGAAATCGGCGTTACCGCCCAGCATGATATCGGTACCGCGTCCCGCCATGTTGGTGGCGATGGTAACGGCGCCCGCCTTACCTGCCTGGGCAATGATCTCCGCCTCTTTGTCGTGATATTTTGCGTTCAGCACTCTGTGGGGGATGCCACACTTCTTCAGAATAGAGGACAACGCCTCGCTCTTCTCTACGGAAACGGTACCCACCAGAACGGGCTGTCCCTTCTCGTAGCAGGTGCGGATACGGTCCACAATGGCGGCGTATTTTGCGCGGATGCTCTTATACACCACGTCGTTGTGATCCACACGGATCATGGGCTTGTTGGTGGGAACCTCCACCACGTCCAGCATATAGATCTCGCGGAACTCGTCCTCCTCGGTCATGGCGGTACCCGTCATACCGGAGAGCTTGTCGTACATACGGAAATAGTTCTGGAAGGTGATGGTAGCCAAGGTTTTGTTTTCCTTTTCTACCTCTACCCCCTCTTTTGCCTCGATGGCCTGATGCAGACCGTTGGAATACCGTCTGCCGGGCATGATACGACCGGTGAAGGAGTCGACGATCAACACCTTGCCGTCCTTGATCACGTAGTCAACGTCCAGCTGCATAACGCCTCTTGCGCGCAGGGCGTTGTTGATGTAGTGCATCAGCTCGTTGTTCTCAACGTCACCAAGGTTTTCCACGTGGAAGTGGCTCTCTGCCTTGCGGACACCGTTGGAAGTGAGGGCAACGGATTTTGCCTTCTCGTCCACGATGTAGTCCTCTGCGACCTCCTCGTCGCTTTGCTTGCGGTCTACTTCCTTGATGCGCAGGCACTTGAGACGGCGAACGAACTCGTCCGCCTTTTTATACATATCCGCGGACTCCTCTCCGGGGCCGGAAATGATCAGCGGGGTGCGGGCTTCATCGATGAGGATGCTGTCCACCTCGTCCACAATGGCGAAGCGGTGACCTCTCTGTACCACTCTGCTCTGGTAGACCGCCATGTTATCGCGGAGGTAGTCAAAGCCGAACTCGTTGTTGGTACCGTAGGTGATGTCGGCAAGGTAGGCTTCCTTCTTTTTGTCGTGGGGAACCTCATGGGTCACCAAGCCTACGGTCATGCCCAAGAAGCGGAAGATGTTGCCGTTCCACTCGCTGTCACGCTTTGCCAGGTAATCGTTGACGGTGACGATATGTACACCCTTGCCCTCCAGAGCGTTGAGGTAGGCGGGCATGGTCTCGGTCAGGGTCTTACCCTCACCGGTACGCATCTCCGCAATTCTGCCCTGATGGATGAGAATGCCACCCAAGATCTGAACGAAGTAGGGACGCTTGCCCAAAACGCGCCATGCCGCCTCGCGTACCACGGCAAAGGCATCGGGAAGCAGGTCGTCAAGAGATTTTCCGCAGGCTAACTGCTCGCGGAAATAAGGGGTCATCTCCCGCAATTCTGCGTCGGACATTGCCCCGTATTTTTCCGCCAATGCCTCCACCTTGTTGGCAAGGGGGGTAATGGCGCGGATCTGTTTTTCGCTGTAAGACTTAAAAAGCTTGGAAAAAATCGCCATAACTCGGTTTTCCTTTTCGATTTTTCATTCATTAAACTATATCATATCACATTTTTCAAAAAAAGTATAGCACTTTTTGTAAAAATAATTGCATTTTTCAAAAGAAAGTTATATAATAGCCGTAAGAAATTTGTTTTTGAAAGCGAAATGAAGCCATGCACCACATCAACGTCGTTCTTCTGGAGCCGGAGATCCCTCAGAACACGGGGAACATCTCCCGCACCTGTGCCGCCACCCACTGCTCCCTGCATCTCATAAAGCCCTTGGGATACTCCCTGGATGACCGCTATATGAAGCGGGCGGGGCTGGATTACTGGCAGCATCTGGATCTGCACATTTACGAGAACATAGAGGATTTCTACGAGAAAAATCCCGGCGCGGTCTGTTACTACTTCACCACCAAGGCTTCCGCCTGCTATACCGATCCGGTGTATCCCGAGGACGTATTTTTGGTATTCGGTAAGGAGACCAAGGGGTTGCCCGAGGAGCTTTTGAAGGAGCATCGGGATACCTGCGTACGGATCCCCATGTGGCAGGAGCTGAGAAGCTTGAATCTTTCCAACTCTGTGGCGGTGGCGGTCTACGAGGTGCTTCGCCAGCGTTCCTTTGGAGAATTGAACACCCAAGGGAAGCTCCACACCGGGGAGGTTTTATGAGAACGGTAGCAGCCATCTCCACCCCTTACGGCAAGGGCGGAGTAGCACTCATTCGCATCACCGGTGACGAGGCTGTCGCCATCGCGGAAAAGGTTGCACTGCGCACCGTGAAAGGCACTCTTTCCGACGCGCCCTCCGCTACGGCGGTACGGGTAACCTTTGAGGACGCGGGTGTACCCTTTGACGACGGGCTGGCAACGGTCTTCCGCGCCCCCCGCTCCTTTACGGGCGAGGACGTGGTGGAGCTTTGCTGTCACGGCGGTATTTTGTTGACCCAAAAGCTTTTGAGCGCAGTCTTTACTGCGGGCGCGTTCCCTGCGGGCCCCGGTGAATTTACCCGCCGTGCCTTCCAGAACGGGAAGCTCTCCCTCTCCCAAGCGGAGGCTGTGGGCGGACTCATCGATGCAAAAAGCGAACAATATCTCACCGTTTCCCTCCTGCAATGCAGAGGGGCACTTTCCGAAAAGCTGCAGGATCTCTGCGGCAGACTGCGGTTTTTGATTGCCTCGGTATACGCCTTTATCGATTATCCCGACGAGGATATGACGGACGTTTCTGTGGAAGAGATGCGGGAGCGTTTGGCGGCCATCTGCCGCGAAACGGAAAAGCTTTGCGACAGCCATGCCTACGGCAAGGCCATCAGCGAAGGCATTCCCGTTTGTATTCTGGGCAAGCCCAACACGGGAAAAAGCGCGTTGCTGAACGCTTTGGCAAGAGAAGAACGCGCCATTGTAACAGCCATCCCCGGCACCACACGAGACGTGGTGAAGGAGCAGGTACGGCTGGGAGACTTGCTGTTAAATCTTTCCGATACCGCGGGAATCCGCGAAAGCGAGGACGTGGTGGAGCAGATCGGCATTCAACGCAGTGTGCGTTCCCTGGAGGAAGCGGAGCTGGTGCTGGCGGTGTTTGACGGCTCCCGTCCCTTGGAAGAGGAGGACTTGGAGGTTTTAAGCCTTTTGAAGTCCCACGGCAAGGAAGAAAAGACGGTTTATCTTTTGAACAAATCCGATCTGTCGGAGGATCCCTCCGTGCGGGCCTCCCTGCCCAAGGCACCCGTGGTGATCTCCGCCATGGAGAAGACGGGGCTGGAGGCTTTGGAAGCCGCTGTGAAGGAGCGGTTTGGACAGGTTGACACTGCGTCTCTCGGAGAGATCGTGGTGGGTGCAAGGCAATTTGCCGCACTGACCAAGGCGAAGAAGCATATGCAGGACGCCCTGCATACCCTGGAGGGCTTCTCTCAGGATATGGCGGGGCTTGACATGGAGCAGGCGTTGCAGGCTCTTGAGGAGGTGGACGGAAAAACCGCCTCCGACGAAATCGTAAGCGAGATCTTCTCACACTTCTGCGTGGGAAAATAGTAAGGTAACTATGAAATTTTACGAAGCTGAACAACTTGATATTGCGGTGATCGGTGCGGGACACGCGGGGATCGAAGCGGCGCTTGCGGGCGCGCGGATGGGTCTGCGAACGGCGCTGTTCACCCTCACCCTGGATCTGGTGGGCAATATGCCCTGCAATCCCTCCATCGGCGGAACGGGCAAGGGGCATTTGGTTTTTGAGATCGATGCCTTGGGGGGAGAAATGGGCAAGGCCGCAAACGCGGTGATGCTCCAAAGCCGTATGCTCAACGCCTCTAAAGGCCCTGCGGTACATTCCCTGAGAATGCAATCCGACCGTGTTGCCTACCGCAACTACATGAAGAAGGTGCTGGAGGAAACGGAAAATCTGACTCTGATCCAAGCGGAGATCACCGGGATCCGCACGGAAAACGGCAAGGTGCTTGGGGTAGAGACCGCCTTCGGCGCATATTACCCTGCAAAATGTGCCATCATTGCCACGGGAACCTCCTTGAACGGACGGATATTTGTGGGAGAGGCCGCCTGCGATGCAGGACCGGACAACACCGTACCCGCAAAGCTTTTGACCGAAAGCCTTTTGGAAGCGGGGGTAAAGCTTGCCCGCTTTAAGACGGGAACCCCGCCCCGTATCCATGCCGACAGCATTGATTACGATTTGCTGGAGCTGCAGGAGGGGGACGAAAATCCCATTCTCTTTGGTTCGGACGCGCCTGCAGTGAACCGTATGCCCTGCTATATTACCTACACCAACGAGGAGACCCATCGGATCATCCGCGAGAACTTCCACCGCTCCCCTCTCTATTCCGGGGAGATCGTGGGAACCGGGCCTCGGTATTGTCCCAGCATTGAGACAAAGATCGAGCGTTTCCCCGACAAGGAGCGTCATCAGATCTTTGTGGAGCCCATGGGGCTGGATACCAAGGAGGTCTACCTCCAGGGACTTTCCTCTTCCCTGCCCGAGGAGGTGCAAAAGGCTTTTGTCCGTACCATCAAGGGCTTGGAGCATTGCGTCTTTATGCGTACCGGCTACGCCATTGAATACGATTGCTGTGATCCCACCCAGCTGAAGCCTACCATGGAGTTTAAGCACATTGAGGGCCTGTTCGGCGCGGGGCAGTTCAACGGCACCTCGGGATACGAGGAGGCCGCGGCGCAGGGCTTGATCGCAGGTATCAACGCCGCTTTGCTTTGCAAGGGAGAATCCCCCTTGACCCTTTCCCGCAGTGAAAGCTATATCGGCACTATGATCGATGATATCACGGTGAAGGGCACGGACGAGCCTTACCGTGTGATGACCTCCCGCAGTGAATACCGCTTATTGTTACGTCAGGACAACGCCAAGGAGCGTTTGATCGGCTACGGCAAACGGGTAGGGCTGGTACGGGAGGACGCATACCAAGCCTTCCTTGCGGAGGATGAGCAGAAAAAGCAGGAGATCCTGCGGCTTTCCCACAGCCATCTTCCCGCCTCGGAGAAATTGAACAAGCTTTTGGAAGAAAGAGGCTACACCCCTGCGGCAGGCGGCTTGAACAAGGCGGATTTCCTGCGCAGACCCTTCCTGACGTTGGAGGATCTTTATACCTTAGAGGGCGGAGAGCATCCTCTGCCTCCCTCCGTGAGGCGGCGGGTGGAGACGGAGTTGAAGTACGAGGGCTATATCAAGCGTCAGCTGGAGGAAGTAAAGCGGTTTGCCAAGATGGAGGAGAAGCAGATCCCCGCCGATCTGGATTTCCACGCCATCGGCGGCTTACGCTTGGAGGCGCGGCAAAAGCTTTCGGATCTGCGCCCCGATACGGTGGGCAAGGCATCCCGCATACCCGGGGTTTCTCCTGCGGATATTTCGGTGCTGTTGGTAGCACTGGCACAGAGAGGTCAACATGACGAAGCTGAATGAACTGACAAGACAATACATTCCGAATTTAACGGAAGAGCAATACGCCAGACTGGACGTGATCGGTGAGCGTTTGGTGGAGGTCAATCAAAGCCTGAACCTGACGGCTCTCACCGCTCCCGATGAGGTGGCGCTGTTGCATTTTTACGATTCCTTGACCTTGTTAAGCACGGGGCTGTTTAACGACACTTACAGTGTTTTGGACGTGGGGTGCGGAGGCGGGTTCCCTTCCCTGCCCCTGGCGGCCTGCACGCCCTGCAAGGTGACCTCCAACGATGCCACGGCGAAGAAGCTGAACTTTGTGGTAGAGACGGCAAAGTCCGCCGGGATGGAGATCACGCCCCTTTGCGGCAGAGCGGAGGAACTGGGCAAGGAAAAGGCTTACCGCGAACAGTTTGACCGCGTGGTTTCCCGCGGGGTGGCGCGGATGTCCGTGCTGTGCGAGTGGTGTCTGCCTTTTGTAAAGGTGGGCGGTTACTTTGTTGCCATGAAGGGCAACCGCGGCAGAGAAGAGCTGGAGGAAGCCATGAACGCCGTTGCAACCTTGGGTGGCAAGGTGGTGGAGGTGCTGGATGCGCCCATTCCCGTATTCGGAAGAGACCACACCCTGCTGGTGATCCAGAAGGTGGCCGAAACCGACGAGAAGTATCCCCGCCCCAACGGCAAGATCATGAAGAAGCCGTTGTGATGGGGGATGCGCTTAAACCTTTTTCTTTCGAAAAAGAAAAAGGTTTAAGAATCCAAAAAGAAACTTAGTGCCGAAAACTGGCGTTTTCGGGGGAGAGGAAAAGATGGAACTGAGAGACAAAAACGGATTGACGGAAGCGGAATTTTTGGCACAATACGATGCCTCTCGCTTTGAACGGCCTTCCGTGACGGTGGATATCGTTTTGTTCCGCGGGGACAGCGTTTTGCTCATCCGCAGGGCGGGGCATCCTTCCATCGGCAAGCTGGCCTTCCCCGGCGGGTTTGTTGATCCCCACGAGACGGTGGAGGAAGCGGCAAGGCGTGAGCTGTGGGAGGAGACCCACGTAAAGGATATTCTCTGCAAACAGTTGCCCGTGCAGTCCAAGCCCGACAGGGATCCCCGCACGCGGATCATTACCGTGCCTTTCTTGGCTTGTATGCTGGATGAAAATCAAGAGGCCAAGGCTGACGACGATGCTTCCGAAGCAAAGTTCTGGAAGGTTTCGGCAAAGGATGATGGGAAGGGCATTGCTTTTACGCTATGCAGAGAGGAGATCTCCTTCTCCTTTGAGGTGGAGCGTTATACCGAGGAAGGAATGTTCCCCGGGGTGTTCTCCTACCGCGTGGTTGGCGGCGAGTCCCTTGCGGGGGATCACGGCGAAATTCTGGCAAGAGCTTGGGATGAGAGGAAAAAATAATCGGGAGAATTGCTTTTTCGTCTTGACAAACGGGTATGAATTGGATATAATAGACAGGTCATGTAGGGGTATCGCCAAGCGGCAAGGCAAAGGACTTTGACTCCTTCATCGATGGTTCGATTCCATCTACCCCTGCCAGAAATCCTCGTTCTTCGGAACGGGGATTTTTTATTCAAGCCGCAGGCACATGGGATCACGCAAATCCCTTGCAATTTCTGTAAAATTATGCTACAATATAAAAAAACACAAGGAGGGCTTTATGGTTACGCTGTCATACTACACGAGCGGTTTCTTTTTGGATTTTCCCGGACTTTATATTCTGCTGGAAGGCTTTTTGATTTTGTTCGGTTTGGTATTCCTCAGTGTTCTCGGCTACTACCTTTTCGTGTTTTCCGCAAGAAACGACCGCGCCGAAAAAAGGATGGAGCGTTATTCCAATCCGTGGGAAAAAGTCTCCGGGCAAACGGAGGCTCCGCTAACCAAGGATACCGGCCGCCGGACGACAAAGAGTGTTTTGCTTGCGGTGATGGCAGTGCTTGCCGTTTTGATCATTTGCCTTTTGATTATTTTGTTTGGAGCATGATAAATGAGTCAATTTGAAATTCGATACGCAAGAGAGGACGAGGTGGGAACGGTTCTCTCCTTTATCCGCGCTTTGGCGGATTACGAGAAGATGTCTTCCGACGTGGTAGCCACGGAAGAGCTGCTACGGGAGTGGATCTTTGACAAGAAGATCTGCGAGGTGCTTTTTGCGGTAGAGAATGGCATTCCCGTGGGGTTTGCTTTGTTCTTCCATAACTTCTCCACCTTTTTGGGGCGGGGCGGAATCTATTTAGAGGATCTGTTTGTGCTTCCCGCGTATCGTGGAAAAGGCTACGGCAAGAAGCTTTTGTGCAAGCTGGCAGAGATTGCCGTGGAGCGAAACTGCGGCAGGCTGGAATGGAGCTGCTTGAATTGGAATCAGCCCAGCATTGATTTCTATCTTTCCATGGGGGCAATTCCCATGGAGGAGTGGACCACTTACCGCTTGACGGGAGAAGCGTTGGAGAAAGCGGCGAGGATGCAAGCATGAAGCTCCCGGAGACGAAAATACGATCCCTTAAGACACGCCCCGGGCAGAGAATTCTGGTCACCGGGGATATTCACGGGCATCCGGGGTATTTGGAGAAGTTGCTGGAGATGGCGGGATTTTGCAAGGACGATCTCCTGGTCATTTTGGGAGACATTTTGGAAAAAGGCCCGGACAGCTTGGGGGCTTTGCGGAAGGTGATGGCGCTTTGCGAAGGCGGAAACGCGGTGTGTCTGGTGGGCAACGTGGATGCCTGGCGGTTACATATCATTTATCATCTGCAGGAAGAGACTGCCGAGGATCTTTGGAATTACGTGGTTTCCTGCCGCGGGTGGTGGGGAACCAGCTTTTACCAGGAGCTTGCCGCGGAATGCGGGTATGCTTTGATCTGCAAGGAAGACGTTTTGGCGGCAAAGGAGGCAATTCTTGCCCATTTTGAAAAGGAGTTTGATTTCCTGGCTTCCCTGCCCACGGTTCTGGAGACGGAGGACTATATCTTTGTTCACGGCGGGCTAAAGGAGAAGCTCCCCAACGAAAACGCCGGATGCAGTGTTTTTGAGCTGACCAAGTACGATGCTTTTGCAGAAAAGACGCCTCACCGCTTTGACAAATGGGTGGTGGTTGGGCATTGGCCCGTGGCTTTGTACGGCTATCAAATTCAACAATACAACCCTTTGCGGAATGCAGAAAAACGCATTCTCTCCATTGACGGCGGGTGCGGGGTCAAATCCGAGGGGCAGTTGAATTTGGTGATCTTGCAGGATGGCGAGGTTTCTTTTGTTTCCTACGACGATCTGCCGAAGGTTATTGCGAAGGAATCGCAAACGGCAAGCGAAAACCCTTTGTTTATCAGCTGGAGCACCCGCAAGGTGGAGGTTTTGAAAAAAGGCGAGGAGCTATCTTTGGTGCGCCATCTCCACAGCGGAAGGGTGCTTGAGGTGCCTACTTCCCTGCTTTACGGCGACGGAGAGTGTATGGATTATTCCGATTACGTTCTGCCCGTGGAGGAGGGAGAGACGCTTTCCATGGTGCAAAAGACCGCCCACGGCTGTATCGTGAAGAAGGACGGCGTTGTGGGTTGGTATTTGGGTGAATACGAAGAGCTTCCCTCTTGACAAACTGAGTTTTTTGTGATATAAGAAGACAATTACATTTTTTGGAGAAAAACATGAGCCGCTTTTATCTCGCCAATAAGGACGATGATATTTAGCGCTTGAACCTTTTGCCGTTTTGGCTTTGGGTGCAAGCGCTTTTGGTGTTGCGCCCGCGGTGAGAACGGCTGTGTTTTTGAATGCCATTGAATCCCCATGGGTGCATACGTGTACCTATGGGGTTTTTGTTTTATCCAAGTGAAGGAAGGTGATCTTATGCGGCAGTTTGATCTTGCCGTGGAAGACGGAGTCTCTGTTGCAGGCTATTCAAAATAAAAACAATGGAGACTAAAAAAATGAAAGTGATCAAAAAAGAATTGAACAATTATATGGAGATATCCTCCTTGGGGGCTTGCTTGGGGCAACGGGTAGAGCTTTTCGGGAGGATCCACAAGATCCGTGTCATGTCCGGCTTTGCCTTTGTGATCCTGCGGACGGGAGGTGGCTTTTTGCAATGCGTTTGCGACCTGCCCATGGAGAATCTCACGGAGGGCGCGTGGGTACGGCTGGAGGGCGTTGTAGCGGAAGAGCCGCGGAGCAAAGCGGGATTTGAGGTGCGGATCGAAAGGATCGAGATCCTTTCTTTGCCCGCAGAAGAACCTCCCGTGGTGGTGAACAACAGAGAGGTCAACGCCTCCCTCTCCACCCTTTTGGACTACCGCCCTTTGACCTTGCGGAACGAAAAGGAGACGGCGGTGTTCAAGGTGCAATCGGAGATCTGCAAGGGCATCCGCGCCTTTCTGGACGGGCAGGGATTTGTGGAGATCCACACACCCAAGATCGTGGGTGGCAACGCGGAGGGCGGTGCCAACGTGTTTGGGCTGGACTATTTCGGCAAGCCTGCATTCTTAGCACAATCCCCTCAATTCTACAAGCAGACCATGGTGGGGGTGTTCCAGCGGGTGTATGAGATCGCCCCAGTATTCCGTGCGGAAAAGCACCACACCGCAAGGCATATCAACGAATACACCGGGGTGGACTTGGAGATGGGGTTCATCCACAGCTTTGAAGAGCTGATGGCTTTGGAGACGGCCATGCTGGACAGCGTGTTTGAACACCTGAAGGAAAGCTGTGAAAAGGAGTTGGCGCTTTGGAAGGTAGAGCTCCCCGTGGTAGATTCTATCCCCGCCATCTCTTTTGAAGAGGCAAAGGAATGGGTGGCAAGGGTATACGGCAGACCCATCACCGATGTTTATGACTTTGAGCCGGAGGAGGAGAAACTGCTTGGAGAGTTGGTAAAAAAGGAAACGGGTAGCGAGTTTGTATTCGTGACCCATTACAAGACTGCCAAACGCCCCTTCTACACCATGGAGACCCCGGGTAACCCGGAGGTGACGGAAAGCTTTGACCTTTTGTTCCGGGGAATGGAGATCACCACCGGGGGACAACGGATCCATAATTACCACGCCCAGGTGGCAAAGATGGAACGGCTTGGGATGGAGGTTGATGCCTTTGAAAGCTATCTCATGGCCCACAAATACGGTCTGCCGCCCCACGGCGGACTTGGCATCGGGCTGGAGCGACTGACCGCGCGGCTGTTGGGCTTGGACAACCTGCGGCGGGCGGCATTGTTCCCCAGGGACACGGAACGCTTGACACCGTAATTTTTTTAGAAAAAACGATAAAAAAACGATGGGAAATGTGACTATATTTTTGAAAGCCAAATGATATGAGGAGGTTTTTTACGTGGAAGATGAAAAAATCATAGAATTGTTTTTCCAACGCTCGGAAATCGCAATTCCGTCCCTTGCGCAAAAATACGAAAAGTCGTTGTTTTCCGTCAGTTATCGCATCTTGCAAAACCGAGAGGATGCGCAAGAGTGCATTAACGATACTTATTTGGGGATCTGGAACGCCATTCCACCAACGAGGCCCGCTTCTCTGTATTCCTTTGCGTGCCGCGTCGCGCGAAACATTTCCATCAATCGGCATAAGCATAACTGTGCCGCCAAGCGTAATTCTTACACGGTCTCCATAGAGGAGATTGGAGACTGTATACCCGCAAGCAACACCGTGGCAGAGGATTTTGAGCTACAGCTGTTGACGGATACGCTGAATCAATGGTTGGAAAGCCTGCGACCGCAAAACCGGTATATCTTTGTACGTCGATATTGGTATATGGATCCCGTCCCGCAGATCGCAACCGCCATGAAAATGTCAGATGCGGCAATCTATCTCCGCTTAGATCGTTTGAAAAAGAAGCTGTACAAATATTTGAAAGAAAGGGGTTATCCGGTATGAAAAGCTTTGGCGAACAGTTAAACAACGCTTTCGGAGGAATCGACGATCGGTTCATCCTTTCGGCTAAAAACCCTCCAAAATCAAAAAAACGCATTTTGCTGGGTTCTATTGCCGCCGCCCTCTGCGTGCTTCTCGTGCTGATCCCGTTCTTGGTCACACAGGACACGTTTCTCCGAGGTGACGGCTGGGAACAGGTTTTTTACGAGGCTGCGACACTCCAAAAGAAAAAGACCGGCCCTCACGGAACTCTTTGTATGATGACGGTCAATCTTGGTGATATCTCGGGGGTGACGGAGTACCAGCCTGCGGAGGACGTTTGCCTTGAGATGTTCGGACAATGGCTTTTCTCTTGGGGGAGCATGGACTATTCTCTGCAATTCTCCCTCTTCCCGGAGGAGCTTTTGGAATCTTACGTCTATCAAGAATTCGAAAAAGCGGGGTACACCAAGGAGCAAGGTATGGAGAAGATCTCCCAAACAGCCTCGGAGCTTTTCCCCTTCCGCAAAGTGGAGATCCAATACACCGTAACGGCTATCAAGCGGGACGATCCCGAGCTGACCCGCAGATTCTTCCAAAGGATCAATCTTGAGAAAGCGGGGATCGATCCCGACGAGGTCACAAGCGTCCTGCATTATTCTTTCGAGCAAGTACGCCTCTACTACGACGGGTTGCTCAGTTCCGGGAACATCTTTGATGACGAGCTGGGCAGCGGAGTCTACTTCTATGAGTACAAAGGAAAATGGTATCTTGCCCCCAATATGCTGGAGGATGATATGTCTATTGATCTGCTTCACGCCAGCAAGAAGAAGCCTTCCACGTACTATGAACAAAAAAAACTGCGGGGAACCATCACGTCCATAGAAAACGGATATATTTGCATCGATGATTCCTTCTACTTCTTTGCGGATGAAGAACTTGCAAAGGGGTATCGGGAGGGCGATTCCGTTTCCGTCCATTACTACAACGCCGTATACCGCATGGAACGCATAGAGGACGAAAAAAAATGCAAAGTTGCACGGGCTGTTTCCATCAAAAAAGAAGACCCCTCATAATCGTTTCCCCATCGAGGTCATTTCCTCGATGGGGATTTTTTATGAAAGGAGGCAACAGCGCCGGTAGCCCATTCCTCCCGGCTTCCTATTGACATCTTCCCTGCTTCGTGGTAAAATTATCATCGGTATTTTTGCTAAACCATCCCAAAAGAAAGGTGGTAATGCACTTGGACGCAAAATATTTTTGGATCATGGTTGCAATATCATTTGCAATAGACTTGATCAGTCGTTTTGTTTACGACAAATTTTACGTAGACTATCGGTTTTTCAAGAAGATTTTACGCAAACGTTGGATATATTTAGCGATCCTTTGGACGGATCTGGTGTTGACTTTCGTGATCATCGGTCTGGTGCTCCTGTTTCCTAGTTGGTGGCTATGCGTTTTCGGCGGCGTTTGGTTAGGCACAATGGGAGAATTGATACCGTTATATCACATCAAAAGCGTAAATAGGCTTTCTTATGACCATATGTACGAGGTCTATATCAAAAACGCTCACCATTGGGAAAAGAAAATGAACGCGCAGAAGAAAAAAGCAAAGTAAAAACTAATGAAAGAAGGGACGCATTCCCATGAAAACGAAGTTATCTCGCAAATTCTGGTTTGTTTTGGTTTTGTTCAGCTTGGTTGGGCAGATCGCGTGGGTTGTGGAGAATATGTATCTCAACGTATTCATTTACAAGATGTTCCGCGCTTCTGCTTCCGATATTTCCGCTATGGTATCTGCCAGTGCCATTGCCGCTACCTTGACCACGGTGCTGATGGGTGCTCTTTCCGATAAGATCGGCAAGCGCAAGGTATTCATGTGCGGTGGATATTTGGCGTGGGGCGTTTCCATTTTGGGATTTGCTCTTTTGAAGGCGGATCTCATCGGTGCTATGTTCCCTGCTGCGGCTTCCGCCATGGCGGTGGGGGTTACCCTGGTGATCGTCATGGACTGCGTGATGACCTTCTTTGGGTCTACGGCAAACGACGCCGCCTTTAACGCATGGCTGACGGACAGCACCGACGATACCAACCGCGGTGCGGCGGAGGGAATCAACGCCATGATGCCCTTGGTTGCCATTCTGGCGGTATTCGGCGGGTTTATGGCCTTTGATCTGAACAGTGAGGCAAGCTGGACGTGGATCTTTCTGATCATCGGCGGCGTGGTGCTGGCGGTGGGCGTTTTGGGTTGCTTCCTGATCAAGGAGCCTGCTTTGGAACCCGCCAAGGAAGGATATTTGAAGACCGTGTTCCACGGATTCCTGCCCTCCACCATCAAGGCAAACGGATCGCTGTATTTCTATTTGGCGGCGTTTATTCTCTTTAATATTTCCATTCAGATCTTCATGCCCTATCTGATCCTGTACTACGAGGTCTCCTTGCAGATGGCGGATTACGTGCTGATCATGGCACCTGCCATTGTGCTGGCTTCTGTGGTGACGGCACTTTGGGGCAGAGTATATGACAAGAAGGGCTTTGGCTTCTCCGGGTGGTGGAGTCTTGGCTGGCTGGCGGCAGGATACGTGCTTTTGTATCTGTTTGTGGGCAAGGCCTTGGTATTTGCAGGCTCGCTTTTGATGATGTGCGGATACTTGGCAGGAATGGCGGTGTTCGGGGCGAAGATCCGCGAGCTGACCCCTCCCGGAAAAGCGGGAATGTTCCAAGGGGTGCGCATTTTCTCCCAGGTGCTTGTGCCGGGAATCATGGGCCCTTGGATCGGCAAGACGGTGCTGGCGGATGCGGAGGTCATTCTCAACAACGACGGTACGGAATCCTTTGTTCCCAGTGCTGATATCTTCTTGACGGCATTGGCGGCGGCAGGGGTGCTGGCGGTGGTGCTGGCTTTGACAAGCTGTAAGAAAAACACAAGAAAGGAACACTGATATGAATCCTCTTTTGAAAAAATCCGTTCTGTTTGTGGGGGACTCCTTGTGCGAGGGGTACTGCGAGCGGGAGACGGAATACGCTGACCGCATGGGCTACGCGGGGCGTATTATGGTGAAAAACGAGATGACCGGTTTGAACAGAAGCTTGGGCGGTGCTTCCATGGGTAACTGCCGCGGTGAGAATTTGGTTTATAAGCAGCTGGTGGACATGACGGGCAACAGCTATGAGTATCTGATCCTGGAGGGCGGTGCCAACGACGCTTGGGATTCCGCGCCTGTGGGCGAGATGACCCAGGGCTTTGAGGGGCCTTTTGACAGAGACAGCTTTGCGGGAGGCTTGGAGGTGACCTTCGCTTACGCCAAGAAGCACTTCCCCATGGCAAAGCTTGGGTTCATCGTGACCTATCAGATGCCTTCGGCGCAAATTGGCAGACTCTCCGATATGAGTGAGTATTTTGCCATGTCCAAGGAGATCTGTGATAAGTGGGGCATTCCCTATCTGGATCTGTACTTTGACGAGAAGTTTAACCGCGAGGTTTTGAAGTCAGAGACCAACGAGTTCCTGCCCGATTTTATTCATCCCAATTCTGCGGGGTATGAGCTGTTGGCTCCCGTGATTGAGGACTGGATGAAGACGATATAAGGAGATCGAGGTATCAGGCTACTTGAAGCGGAAGCGTTTTTATCATCCATACCTCTTGATGCAGAGTGAAAAGCTCTGCATCTTTTTTTATTTCTCGGTGACAGGGTTTGACAGAATCGGCGTGGGAAGTTTGGTATACTTAGGAAAACGAAAGGAAGTGCTTTGAAGAACATGACGTTTTCCACCGAAAAAAACGGAGAGAAGCTACGAATCCGTTTGCAGGGCGAGATCGATCATCACAACGCCGCGGAGGTGCGGGTGCGAATCGATCGGATCTTGGAGACAGAGATGCCGGAGGTATTTTATTTCAATCTTGCGGGGGTCACCTTTTGCGATTCCTCGGGGTTGGGGCTGGTGATGGGGCGTATGCGGAAGTGCGGGCAGATCGATGCGGTACTGATCGTGGAATCCCCCTCGGAGGCTGTGGTAAAGATTTTGAACATTGCGGGGATGGACAAGCTGATCCGCATAGAAAGGAGCAACGGAAATGGCAAGGCGAGCTGAAAACACGGTAAACGAAATGAAATGCGTCTTCCCTGCCAAGAGCATCAACGAGGGGCTGGCGAGGCTGACGGTTTCTTCCTTCATCGCCCAGTTAGATCCCCCCATCAGTGTTCTGTCGGAATTGAAGACGGCGGTGAGTGAGGCGGTGACCAACTGCATCGTTCACGCCTACCGCGGGGCGGCGGACAAAATGAAATGTCCCATTTACATAAGTGCAACGTACACCGCAGGCGGGATCTTGCGCATCGCGGTGAAGGACAAGGGAGCGGGGATCGCAGACATCTCCTTGGCGCGGACACCTCTCTACACCACCGATGCGGAGGGGGAACGAAGCGGCATGGGGTTCACGGTGATGGAAAGCTTTACCGATCGGGTAAAGATCCGCTCCGCACCGGGAAAGGGAACGACGGTTATTTTGGAAAAGCGTTTTGATGTGAAATGAACGCCCCTGAGCTTTTGGAAAAGGCAAAGCTGGGGGATGCGGCGGCAGAGGATCTGCTGATGCGGGAAAACATGGGGCTGGTGAAGTCCGTGGCGGCGCGGTTTCTGGGGCGCGGGGCGGACTTTGAGGATCTGTGCCAGCTTGGCGCCATCGGGATGCTGAAGGCCATCCGCAACTTTGACACCTCCTACGGGACGGCCTTTTCCACCTACGCAGTACCCCTCATTATCGGGGAGATCAAGCGGTTTCTGCGGGACGACGGCATCATCAAGGTGAGCCGAGAGCTGCGGCAAAAAGGGGCGTTTTTGTTACGCAAAAAAGAAGAGTTCACCGCCGAAAACGGCAGAGAACCCACGGTAACAGAGCTGGCAGACTACTGCGGCTGCAGTGTGGAGGAGACGGTGGAGGGCTTGGATGCAGGGAACGCGGTGCTTTCCTTCTCCGAGCCTGTAGGAGAACGGGCGTTGGAGGATCTCATCGGCACGGACAATTTGGCGGAGCTTTGCGAAAAGGAGGCTCTGCGCCAGGCGGTGACGGCGCTCCCTAAGGAGGAAAAGCAGTTGGTGCTGTTGCGGTTCTATCGGGGCTACTCCCAGCAGAAGGCGGGAGAGGTATTGGGCATGACCCAGGTGAAGGTGAGCCGCACGGAAAAAAAGATCTTGGAGAAGTTAAGACGGGCATTGGAATAGGAAGAGAAAACCACCGAGGGCGTCCTCGGTGGTTTTGTTGTGTATTGATTTACTTATATTGCGCGGCAAAGACGTAAAAGGCTTCCTTCGCATTGCAAGACAATTTAGGAATCACTTTTGGACATCTCGCAGAAAAGCGAGTGGAGTTTCCAACACTACTGCCACGAGGCACGCAATGCAACTCCAAAAGAAACCTGCCCCAAAACACTCTTTTGTTATCAAATCTAAAGCGTAGCACACCGGCACGGACAAAAGTAGGACTGTAGCCATACCCTCCAACGCATACTCAAAGCGCCTGCGGGAACGTCCATCTGTGAAGCGGAACAGCTTCAAAAGCAACCCAAGTTCTGCCGCAAGGCAAGGAATTACGTATATATATAACAGATAATAAGGTGCGGCTCCCAAAATATCATCGTTCATAGCCATAGCGTCTTCCCTCGCCTGGGAAAGACTCACAACAATCAGCGCTATAGTGACTCCCAGCAAAAGCAACCATACAGCGATTCCTACGTAACGTGCTTTTTTCATAATCATGTCTCTTTTCACGTAGTTCCCCTTTCGGATGGGATGAAAAAATTCATCCATGCGGAAGCAGAACGGATTCTGCTTTACTGATCCGATGTATGAGCCATCGGACTCCCCTCCTTACGGTTTTGGGCATTCTTATAGTTTCAATATATCAAACACGCACAGAGATGTCAATAGTTTACAAGAAGAATTTACCCTTCGTTCAAAAAATGTCCCATTTGCAAAAAAACTCCTCCCGGTGAAGGGAGGAGCGTAGGTGGTTTTTGTAGTTATGATGCAAGCAATGAAGGATCAACCGCCTATATTGCGATACCTTTCATAGCAGGATTCCGCAACGCCGTCCTTATTGAACCGAATCACAAAGATCATCTCGTTGCTGTCGTTCCCCAAAAGATCAATATGATCCAAGTAATAGTAACCGCACTGAGCATTTTTGTAAAGCCCATCCTCCGACGGTTCGTAGGAAAAGGTGATCTCGAAAGCTCCGTATTTTTCTTCTATTTCCGCCGACGTCTTGCCGATGATCCAATCGGTATCATAAGAATGTCCCGAACAGCCGGAAAGGCAAAGGGGCAAGAGAAAACAAAGGCACAAAAGGGCAAGAAGGATCTTTCTTTTTTTCACAGGGGGGGCTCCTTTTTTTGTATTTCTGTATTCATTCTATCAAACCGTGTACTTGCTGTCAAGGCATATTCACGAAAATTTACAAAGCGGAAACAACTCCTCCCGATGAAGGGAGGAGTTTGGGTGGATCGGTTCGTCAGTCGATCTCGATTCTGTCGGGGAGGTACAGGTAGGTAAATTCGGAAAAGAGGTTCTCGTAGCAGGCGTAGCTATCGACGAAATATTCATACACCAAAACGCCGTATTCGTTGTATTGTTTTATGATCTCGTGGGCATTTACGGAAGCGCCGATCTCCCCCGGGGTGGAGATCTCCCGCAGGAGGTTTCCATCTTCGTCGTATTCCTTGGTGACTTCCACAAAGATCTTATTTTCGGCAGAATAGCCTGTCTTTTTGATCTCTCTGCCTGCCCCGTCGTATTCGCGGACGTAGGTGGCGGAAAGTGTGCCGTCTTTCAGATCCTCGGTCTTTACAAGGTTACCCTTTTCGTCGTATTGATGGACGTACTCATAGACCGTTTTCTTGCCGGATGCCGTTTCGGTACGCTTGATCACGTTTCCGTGGTGGTCGTATTCCCTTTCGGTGACGGTTCTGTCCTTTCCGGTGGTGACCACGCTTTTGATCTCGCGGTTCATATCGTCGTAGGTATAGACAAAGGTGGTCACGGTGCCGCTGGGATAGGTGCGGGTCTTCTTTGTAAGGTTGTTCCTCTCGTCATATTCATAAGTATAGGTGTAGGATCTTCCGTCAGAGTCGGTATGTACCTTTTGGATGGGTCTGTTCAGGTCGTCGTAGGTATAGACGGAGCTGTTGGATACCGTACCCGTGGCGCTTACAGACTGCTGGCTCGTCAGGTTGCCCTGCCGGTCGTAGGTCTCGTCGCAGAAAGATACCCGATAGCTGTTTCTCACCTCGGTGATACGTGTTGCTTCCCCGTTTTCGGAATAGACATAGGCAAATTCGCTGATCTGAACGGCACCGAGGTCACTGACGGTCTTCTCGCAGATCACGTCCCCCTGCTCGTTGTAGGTATATTCCGAGGTGGACGAGCCGAGAGCGGTTACGGTAATCTTCTTGGTGATCCTGCCTTCATGGTCGTAGGTATACTGATAAGAGGTCTCCAGGGTGTTTCCGACGATGGCTTCCTCCCCTTCGACTACGGTGTACTGTGCGGTCTCCAGGATCAAATCCCCTTGGGGATTGTAGGTATAGGAGCTATCGATGGTGGTGGGCCTGTCGCCGCCCATCAGGTGCACCCTGCGGATCAGCTTGCCTTCTTCATCGTAGGTGTTGCTGTATTCGTAAGAGAGGCCGCCATCGCCCCCGTTGCCGCCGGAGTAGGACAGCTTCTCGGTGAGCAGATTGCCGGATTCATCGTAACTGCACTCCAGAGTCTCTACGTAATCGCTGTCGGAATAAGCGATGACGGTCAAGACGGGGTTCCCCGCTTCGTCGTAGGTGTAGGTCTCCGTTTTGTAACTGCTTTCGCTGTAAAAGGCTTTGAAAATATGGAGAAGGCCCCGGTCGTTGTAGGTATAGGTCTCCCGACTGTTCTCCTTGCCGTCCAAGGTCTCTACGCTTTCCAGCTTTTTTCCCTTGGCGTCGTAGGTGATCTCATATTCCCGAAGGAAGCTTTGTCCGTCGGGAGACTCGAAGCTATAGGTGACCTCCTCACGGATCAGCTCCCCGTGTTCGTTGTAGTCGGTAACACGCTTGGCGTTGTAAACGGAATAACTGTTAGCGTCAATATGTCCCCGCAGTACCAGGAAATCGCTTAGCATCTCCGCCGCCCTTGCATCGTCGCGGTGGGTATAGAGATATTCGTAGGCTTCCTTGGTCTTGCCTGCGTCCAGAAGCTTTTGGGCTTCGGCAACGTGGTCTGCCTCGGGCTGCTGTTGCGGCTGAGGCTGACTTTGGCAGGCCGCGAGAGAAAGCAGAAGAATTGCGATCAAAAGGAAAGAAATAAGCTTTTTCATATTGGCGGTACTCCTTTTGTGATCTACGTGGTTTGTTGTTGTAAATCACGCGAATAGTTTACAACAATAAACTCCATTTGTCAAGGGATTTCTGCAAAAAAGTTTGAAATATTTTACAGAATGGTCTTTACCCGTGACATAAGCGTTTCGTACGATCGACGTTTTTCCCACACCTACGCAAAAAACCTCCCCGCAAAGGGAGGCTTTTGAAGGTTATTTCTTGATCTTCTGCCAATACTCGTCGGCGGCACGCTCTGTCTTGTTTTCCCCGGGGGTGTAGAAGGTCTTCCCTGCCAAATCGTCGGGCAGGTACTGCTGGCGCACCCAATGGTTGGGGAAGGCGTGGGGGTATTTGTAGCCGCCCTCCGATCCGGGGCGGTTCTGATCCCGCAGGTGCTGGGGAACCATAGTGCCTTTTCCCGCCTCCACAGCCGCCATGGCGGCATCTACCGCGGATTCACCGCTGTTGGATTTGGGAGAAGTGGCAAGCAGGATCACAGCATCCGCAAGGGGGATCCGTGCCTCGGGGAGGCCAACCTGCAAAGCGATGTCGATGCAGGATTTGGCAAAGATCACCGCGTTGGGGTAGGCCAAACCGATATCCTCGGCGGCGCAGACGGAGATGCGGCGGCAGGCGGAGACCAAGTCCCCTCCCGCAAGGATCCGCGCTAAGTAGAACACGGCGGCATCGGGGTCGGAGCCGCGGATGGACTTCTGCAATGCGGAAAGAAGATCGTAGTGGGATTGACCGTCACGGTCATACCGCAACCCCGAGCGTTGCACAAGCTGACGGGCAAGGTCTTCGTCGATGGCGGTCTCGGAGGCGTAGTAGCAGTTTTCCAGAGAACCGATGGCCTTCCGCACGTCCCCGCCGCAACCGAAGGCAAG
>JAFYNA010000120.1 GCA_017549925.1 Clostridia bacterium
GACGATCTTACCGTGGAGATCATTGCCGACGGCAAGCATCTTCCCGAGACCCTGTTGCAGTTGGTCTACCGCTCCAAGGGCGTCCACAGAACTGTTTTGGTCACCGACGCCATGCGCGGCGCGGGACAGACCGAGGGCAGAACCATTTTGGGGTCTCTGGAAAACGGTCAGGAATGCTTTATTGAAGACGGCGTTGCCAAAATGCCCGACCGCAAGGCCTTTGCGGGAAGCGTTGCCACCGCAGACCGTCTGGTGCGCAACATGAAGGATCTGGCAGGAGCAGACCTTTGCTCCGCCGTATGTATGATGACCGCCACCCCCGCAAGACTCTTTGGCATCAAGGAGAGAGGCGTTTTGAAGGCGGGCTACCGCGGCGACCTTGCCATCTTTGACGAGAACATCCGGGTGGATGCCACCGTCTTGGGCGGCGAATTCATTTACCGAAAAGAAGGAGAAGTCCTTTCATGAATCTTTGCAGAACCCAATTAAAGCAAGGCGTTGCTTTGAATACGGTAACCACCGATCGTTTTAAGACGGCGTTCTTTACCGTCAATTTGTTCGTCCCCCTGCGGAAGGAAACGGCATCTGCCTATTCCCTGCTCACCGACGTATTGATGCGGGGCACGGAAAGCTATCCCACCATGCAGGCATTGAACCAAAAGCAGGATATGCTGTATTCTCTGGGCTTAGGCGCCTTCGTGCAGAAGAAGGGCGAAGCGCAGGTGGTGACCTTTGAGCTGACCGCCATTGACGACAGCTTTGCTTTTGACGGCATGGCCATTCTGGCAGAAGGCATGAAGCTGATGCAGGAGCTGATCTTCCGCCCCTATCTGGAAAACGGACTTTTCAAAGCGGATTACGTGGAGCAGGAGAAGAAAAATCTTATCGACGATATCCGTGGACGGATCAACAATAAGACCGCCTACGCAAGAAGCCGCTGTGTTGAGATCATGTGTCAGGGTGAGCCCTATGCCGTGGATCACGGCGGCAACGTGGAGGACGTGGAGGTCTTGACCCCCGCTTCTCTGCTGGAGGCCTACCGTACCCTTTTGGCAAGCGCCAGGGTGGAAATATTCTACGTGGGGAGAAAGTCTGCAGAGGAGCTTACTGCACTTTGCGGCACTTATCTGAATTTCGATCCCCGTGACGCGGCATTCCCCGTCACCGTTCCCGGCGCGTTGCCGGAAAGCTCCCGTACCGTCACCGAGCAGATGCGGATCTCCCAGTGCAAGCTGACCATGGGCTTCCGCACGGAATACGTTCTGCAAAACGGCAACTTCCCCTCCATGGCGTTGTTCAACGAGATCTTCGGCGGCGCTCCCACCAGCCGTTTGTTTATGAACGTGCGGGAAAAGCAAAGCCTTTGCTACTATTGCTCCAGCTTCCCCGACGGGCTGAAGGGGCTTTTGATGGTGGTCAGCGGTATCGAGCAGAAAAATAAGGAAAAGACCTTAAACGCCATTTTAGAGCAGTTGGAGGATCTGAAGCAGGGCAACATTTCCGACGAAGAGCTGGAAAACGCCCGCCGTTCCCTGCGGAACGGTTACCGCGAGATCACCGACAGCCCTGCCGCCATTGCCTCCTGGTATTTGGGCAGAATTTCCACCGGGCGGTATGATTCCCCCGAGGATGCCATTGCCGCCATGGAGCGGATCACCAAGGAAGACGTGGTGACTGTTGCCGGTAGTGTCCGTCTGGATACCGTATATTTCCTGGAAGGGGGGGAGCAAGCATGAAGGAATTCCAAAAGGTCTGCGACAGCACCGTAGGAGAATCCTATTTTTACCGCATTCACGAAAGCGGACTGCCCCTCTACGTGATCCCCAAGAAGCATTCCGCCACCTTTGCCATGTTCGGCACACAGTACGGCTCTATTGACTGCAAGTTCAAGACGGATAAGGACGCGGAGTATCTGGAGCTTCCCGACGGCGTAGCCCATTTTTTAGAGCATAAAATGTTTGAGGACGAAAACGGCGTGGATGCCTTTACTCGCTATGCGGAGACAGGGGCTTCCGCCAACGCCTTCACCTCCTTTGACCGCACCTGCTATCTGTTCTCCTGCACCGAGGGCTTTGACCGAAATTTGGAGATCCTGCTGGATTTTGTGTCCCACCCCTATTTCACCAAGGAGACGGTGAAGAAGGAGCAGGGCATCATCGGCGAAGAGATTGCCATGTATGACGATAACCCCGGTTGGTGCGTGTTCTTCAATCTGCTGAAGTGCCTTTATAAAAACCATCCCATCCGCCAAAGCATCGTGGGTACTCGTGACTCCATCGCGCAGATCACCCCCGAGATGCTTTACCGTTGTACGGACACCTTCTACAACCTGCGGAACATGGTGCTCATCGTCTGCGGTGACGTAACACCTGAGCAGGTAAACGCAGTGTGCGACAAAATGCTCACAAAGGAAGCACCTGTGGTAAACGTGGAGCGGGTATTCCCGGAGGAGCCTGCAGAGATCTATATGCCCTACGCGGAGGATTTCTTTGAGATCTCCCAGCCCATGGTGGAGATCGGGTTCAAAGATATTCCCGACGAGGATCCCGACGAGCGGATCCGTATCTCTGCTGCCAACGCCATCAATATGCAGCTGCTCTTCGGTAAATCCGGAGAATTCTACAACCGCCTCTACGAGAGCGGGCTGATCAGTGATAAGTTTGGCGGTGCTTACGCCCAAGAGCGTACGGCGGCGTTCACCGAGGTCTCTGCTCTTTGCAACGATCCCTACGCCTTGAAGGACGCGGTGTGTGCAGAGATCGACAAACGCAGAGAAAGCTACTTCACCCCCGAGGAATTTGAGATTGCCAAGCGGGTGGTGTACGCCAACAACCTGTTCAATTTTGATTCCACCGACGATATTGCCAACACCTTCATGACCTTCTGGCAGAACGGCGGCGACTATCTTTCCTATTCCTCCTGCCTTTCCAAGATCGGCTACGAGGAAGCGTGGGAGGTTCTGCGCCGTACTGTTCGTACCGACCGTTGCGCCATGAGTGTAGTTTATCCCAAACAAGGAAAGGATGAATGATATGCATACAGTAGCATTTCCCGGCTTAGGGCTGTCTTTTGAAATCAACCCCGTAGCATTTACCATTTTTGGCATCGCTGTCAAATGGTACGGCGTCATCATCACCACAGGCATCTGCTTGGCATTGTTTATGTTCTACACCTACGCCAAGAACAAGGAAGGTCTCCCCGAGGATCATTTGTACAACCTGGCCCTGATCACCGTGCCTGTTTCCATTGTGGGAGCGCGAGTGATGTACGTGGTCACGGAATGGGATCGTTACCAAGGCGATTTTTTGAAGATGATCAACATCCGTGAGGGCGGACTTGCCATTTACGGCGCTATCATCTTCGGTATCATCACCGTGTATACCTATTCCCGCATCACCAAGCTCAGCACCTTGAAGCTGTTGGACGCGGCGGCACCCGCCGTAATGATCGGTCAAGCCATCGGCAGATGGGGCAACTTTATGAACGCCGAGGCCTACGGCTACTCCCCCGGAGTGGAAAATCTGCCCTGGCGCATGGAGATCACCGATGCTCTGGGCAACGTCACCGTAGCGCACCCCACCTTCCTATACGAATCCCTTTGGAACGTGGTGGGCATTCTGCTGATCTATCTGGTCTTCTACAAAAAGAAGAAGTTTGACGGTCAGATCATCTTCACC
>JAFYNA010000121.1 GCA_017549925.1 Clostridia bacterium
ATAGGAAGCTCGGTCATACGAAGCTTGGCACAGCCGTAGGGGTAAAGCTCGATTTCCCTTGCTTCTCCCGCAGGGGTGCGGGACTCGGGCACCTTGGCGCACACCGTGTCGTAGCCGTCTTCAAAGCCCCATTCGATGGGGGTGACGGTGGCCTTTAAGGTGACGGGAGGCTCTACCGAGGAGAAGGGGATTACGGAAATGCCCTTGAAGGAGGCTTCCTTGCTTACGTCGGTATAGCCGAAGCTCCACTCGTCCTTGGGGAGGTACTCATAGTCGCAGTAGGGGAACTTCCGCTCCACGCCGTTTCTTTCGTATTCCCGCATACGGGTCTCGTAGGGGATGGGCAAAGCAAACAGCAGAGAACCCTGCTTCACGGCGTACAGCTCGTAGGGGCGGGGCATCCATTCCACTTCCGTCTCAAATTCCACGGTGATCACGCGGGTTTCTCCCGGGGCGATGGCAAAGGTCTGATCTCCCTCTGCCGCCTTGCCGTCCACCGTCAGTGCCTTGGCAAAGGAGGGGATGCGGATGCCCAGGGTGAAGGCTTCCGCCGCCCCTACGGTGTAAACCGTGCGGTTGCGGAAGGGGTATTCCGTGTCTACGGTGACGGAGTAAGCGGGGGTGTCCAGCTTGCAGGGAACTGCCAAGGCGCTTTCCACCACGCCATCCTTGTGCAAGAAGGCGGAGAGGGCAAATTTAGGCCAGCCCTGCCCGAAGTTTGCGGTGCAACAGCCGAATTCCGGCTCTAAGCCAAAGAGATGGGCTTCCGACCCGTTGGTGCGGAAGAGGGTCTTCCCGGGGAAGCGGATGCAGGCCATCTGGTTGGACATCTGATCGTACTGATGGGTCCACATATCGTCGCTGTTGGCCGCGGGGAGGGCGTTGAAGGCCAAGAGCTCCAGCCGTTCTGCCCACTCCTTGTCCCCGGTATGGGCGTACAACAGCTCGTAGGTATACATCAGCTCCACCACAGAGCAAAGCTCTGCGCCGTGGATGGGGGAAAGCCCCGCCAGACATTCGTCTCCCGCAATGGTGCCTGCGGGCATACTGTTGTATTGCTCCAGAATCGCCAGCAGATTTCCCGCGTCGTCGGTGTAGTCCTCTCCCAACAGCTCGTGGGAGACGGCTTCGTATTTCAGCATCATGGCAAGGTTCACGATGTGGGTATCAAAGGTCCACTTGTTCAAGGGGGTCTTCCAAAGATGCTCCACGGTGTGGTAATCCATGCCCTGCTCCTTCAGAATGCGGGCAAGCTCCTTGATCCAAGGCTCCTTATGCCGCTCCCAAAGGAAGTTCAGCGCAACAAAGCCCTCGAACCAGCGGTATTTTCCCCAGTCGAAGAGCTTGATGGTGCCTGCGGAAAGGAGATCGTAGAAATTCTTCATGGTGCGGTAAAGCACACCGGGCACCCGTTCGTCCCCGGAGCAATCGTAATACACCGTCAGCACCTTGGCGATGAGAAGCACCGTCCAGGTGTCGTACTTAGGGCGTTTTTCCTCACTGCAGGGACAGATCCAGCCGTCCTCGCACTGGGAGGAAATGATGGCGTCCATGTATTTCTTTGCCCGGGCGATCATGTCCTCGTTTTCCAGCAGATATGCCATGGGAATGAAGCCGTCCAGCCAATAGGGAACCCGCTCCCAGCCGTCGGCATCTCCGCCGATCCACGCGCTGTCCCGCACGTCCCGCCAGACCTTATCCAAGTTTCCGCAAAGACCTTCCGCCTGGATCTCCAGCTGTCTCTTCAGCCAGCCCGCAGGCTTCAGCTCTTTGGAGGTAAAGAAATTCCACTTGCTCATAGTAGTTCTCCTTACTTTTTGATGATGACAGCATACCATAAAAAGGAAGAAAAAGCAAGAGGGGAGATGGAGAAAACCTATCGGCAGTGTCTTTGCCGTTTTTTGAACGAAGGGTAAAAAACATCGAAAAGCGTCTTGACAAATTTATATGTTTTTGCTACACTGAAACTGTAAAGATGTCCCAAAACTGTAAGGAGGGGAGCCCGATGGCTCATATTTCTGTTTCGTAAAGCAGAATGCTGAATACGTTCTGCTTCCGCACCGGATGGAATGTGAATTTCATCCCACCCGAAAGGAGAACTACGTGAAAAAGATCTTATCCGTTTTGCTTGCCATCTGCACGGTGTTGACCACACTTTGCATCCCTCCTGCGCCCGCCGTGGCGCAAAGCACGGAACCTTTTGCTTCCGCTCAAATTGAAGAAGCAATCACCCTTCCCGTAGAGGAAGAACCCATTACCCTTGAAACGCTGACGGCGGATTGCAAGATCCTGCAGTACGTGGACGAAGAAGCCTTTGAGGCCGCCGGCCACGCCTTCCGTCTGTCTGATCTGGAAGAATTGGACACCTATGTGTTCCAAAACCAAGACGGCACCCGCAGTATCTACTATCTTTACGAAAATGTAAAATATATCGACGAACAGGGCAATATCCGGGAAAAGGACAATACCCTGCAGCGGGAGGCCAAGGGCTTCCGTATCACGGAAAACGAATTCGACCTGTTGCTTCCCCATGCTATCACCGATGGCGTGGAGCTGACCTACCAAGGCTACGATGTGAAGCTGATTCCCGCTACGGAGGGGAAGCTCACCGCAACTGCACCCGGTACCCTGCAGGATAATTCCGTGGTGTACGAAAGCTTCTTCGGCGCGGGAACCTCCTTGGTGTATACTCCCTTGCTTTCCGGAGTGAAGGAAGAGATCGTTCTGGAAGAATACCTTCCGAACCGTACCTTCTCCTTCCTGCTGTATACCGACGGTCTGTACGTAACCGAATCCGAGGGTAGATACATCCTTACCCAAACCAAAACCTCCGCGGATGAGGTGCTGTACTTAGGCGATATCGTGGTGTACGATGCCATCGGCAGACCGAGCCTCGGTAACCTTACCGTAGAGACGGTAAAAGCGGGAGACGTTTATACCCTCACCGTTTCGGCAGACGAGGAGTTTCTTTCCGATCCCGCTACGGTGTACCCCGTTACCATCGACCCGGATCTGACCATCTCCGATGCCAACAACGGCTCCGGCGCCATTGAAGATACCACCTTGTTCAGTGGCACCCCAAACCTCAACACCGGGGACTGGGTGTATAACACCGCTGGCTACGTGGACGAGACCTACGGTGCGGGGCGTATTCTGGTACGCCTACCGGGACTGTACAACAGTGAGAGATTCCAAAGCCTCACCGTAGACCGTATTTTGTCTGCAACCTTTTATACCACCAAATCCTCCTCCAAGACACCGGATTACGTAAATCTGTATCGTTGTACCGATTATACATGGGGAGAAACCACTGCAACCTGGAATAATGCCGCGAACCTGTATGCGACAGATGGAAATTTGGGAACGTCTTCCGCCTCTTCTTCCGTTGTCGCATTCAACATTACTTCGTTAGCGAAAGCATGGAGAAATTATTACTTGGCTCCTTCGGCGGGCTTCATGCTGATTAACCAGAATGAAACGGATGTGAACAAAAAGTTCGGCATCTATTCCTCTGAACATAGCAACACTGCGAAAAGGCCGTACGTTGTGTTGAATTATTCCGGAACGATTTGGCTTGATGAGTCTGAAATATCTATAGCCCAAGGGAAGAAAAGAACTCTCATCGCTACCACAGATCCTGCCGGCGGAACAGTAAGATGGAGCTCCAGCAACGAAGCCGTGGCTACCGTGAGTGCCGGCGTGGTAACTGCCAACGCCCCCGGATTTGCTACGATCACTGCAAGATACGTGGACGGTAACGGTCAACCCCATACCGCGGAATGTGTGGTTTTGGTATGGCTACCGAGTGACACTTATACGATCAACAACGGTTCCCAAAGCAAGCTTCTTCAATTGCCGGTTAACGCCTATACGGAGGGTTCTGCCGTATATGTCACAAATGGCGTTTATAGCGAACAAAATAGGTGGACTTATTTTAAGATCAATCATTTGGGCAACGGCGTATACAGTATTCGCTCTATGCTGGATAATTCCATGGGATTGAAGCGAGTTGGGAACAATATCGTATGCGGCTCTATCGGAACCAGCAACGACACCGTTCCGGAAGAAGCCAAATGGGCGTTCGGAACCGATTCCGGCGGGACTTATATTTACAGCTATGATGGCGGACATTCCGATTCCCCGCAATATACGGTTGCGTGTTCTTTGAATTCTTATTCGAGCGATGTTTCATTGCTCTCGTACTCGGCTAGCGAAGAGCGACAGTCATGGACAATAACGGCTGTTCCGGCGGATTGCCAAGGTGTCACGATTTGGAACAAAATATCTGACCTTCCAATTGGTGAATCCCACACATTTAAAGCTGCTGTGTACAGCACCAATTTTCACGAACATGGTGGAGGGCAATTCACTTGGGTACGGGTAAGCGGCTCGCAATATGCTACGCTTTCGGAAGAAGGAACACTAGAAGGTGAGGAAGAAGGAAGCGTAACCATTCGTGTTACGTATGAACGAAGCACGGGAGATGAGTGGCCTGCTACCCACACGGTCTATATCGAACGTCTGCCGGATCCCAATGCACAAAACAAGACACACTGGTGCTGGGTTGCTTGTGCAAAAATGGTCGGGAAACACAATGGAGGAAGCGGAAGCTTGGAAACAGGAGCAAGTCTTTTGGACGATCAAAATGATGTCCATGCATTTGATGATGCACTATTTTACGGACAAAGGTCTAACGGTAGAACCGTGGACGCAGGGCAACGTCAAATCGTTGTAGCTATACACGGGGATGACGGAAACCATTCAGGGACTAACGAAAGTATAGAGCAAGCGCTACAGTTGGCATCCAATTGGCATATGACGATCGGTACCATTGGACATAATACGTATTTTACTGATGAAGATATTGCAACTATGCACAACGAATTGAATGCCGGACGGTGGGTGATTGGTAATGTTTTTATCGAGGGTAGTTCTAGCGGTCACTCTATCGTGATTCAAAGTTATGACGCAGTTAAAGATGAGTATTCCTATTGGGATCCGTGGGACAACCAAACGAGTACCTTTTCGCGGTCGGCGTTCGAACAAAATAAAATTCAAATGGCGTATAATATCGCTAATACGGGGTACCACCGCCTGGCGTGGGTTCAATATTGCCGTTAATATGAAAGGGGTATTTTTATGAAGAAAAGAATATTTTCGCTTTGCCTGTGTTTAATAATGCTGTTAACGTTGGCTTCGGTTGCAGTTAGTGCAGGAACTTCCGAAGAAATGGTGTACGCTTCCGAGGACGTTCGGGAGACTTTGTACGCCGCGACGCAGGAGGAGTCCTTTGATTGCTATAAAAAATTGGAACTGTATGGTTGGAAGATCGTAAAGGAGTCCATTACGGTGGTGTATACCATTGATATGGAGGAATTGGCGGATAACGGCAATTTGATCGTGAAGCCTGTGTTTGACGAAGATGCAGATGACGGAAGAGTATACATCGCTAAGCTCGTTGATGAAGAGGGTGAATACGTCGGTAATCTCACTCTTGCAATCGAAGATGGGATAGCTTTCGGACGTCTTGTGGACGGTACCCCCGAGACGCAAGCTCAAAACGGGAAATACCGTGCCTCCAGCAGTTACGCAGACCACGCTGTCAGAATTCAAAATATGCTGAAAACACCGGATTTTGTTTCGGTTTATGACGTGAAATACATACAGGTATCCCGTGTCGGTTGGTTCTTTTATATTGAAAATCAAGATGAGCCTATTTTGATTCCAGTTGGCTACGTGAACGTTGAACCGTCAACCGTTGAGCCGTCGGACAACGCCGAGAATTGGTGGACTGTTGAGAAATTAAGAGCACAAGTTGATAAAATCGTGCAGTGGAAGCGGGAGTTAGAAGCGTGGGAAGCGGAACATCCCGGAGAGTATGTTACTATTGGAGGACCGTCAGTTATAACTGCCGGCGGCGATTGCGGCCCTATCGATAATATCCTGAACATTGATGAATACTTGGGAATCGGCAATGAATCGCAAAACAAACTGCCTTTGATCTGCGGCACCGTAGCCGTGATCCTTCTCTTGGCAATGGGAGTGAGTGTATATTATTGTAAACACCGTAAAAGCAAGTTGAGTTCATAACCAAAAAACCACCGAGGTCGCCCTCGGTGGTTTGCTTTTCGTTTTATGCCTTTTTTCGGGGGGTGAGAGCGGAGCGATTACTTGCACTTACAGTCGCCGTCGGCGTAGGGGAAGAACTCGCCCAAGGGGAAGTTCATCTTGCCGAACACACTGCAGGGATCTGCGCCGTCCTGGGCAGGGGTGCTGTCCCGCTCGGGGAGGCAGAATTTGCTGGAGGGCAGGGTGAGCTGTACCTGGCGCTCCATGCGGATCACGGTGAACAGCCCGATGCTGACGTATACGTTTACAGAGCCGATGCCGTCCATAAACTCCCCGTCAAAGCGGGAGCGGATCCCCTGGGGAATGCTGTCACAGCTCATGCAGCAGTGGCCGAAGGGTACGCAGCGCTCCTTCACCTTCACGTCCAGAGAAATGGGAGGTGCCACCTCCAGGGTGACGGTGGGCAGGGTGGAGTTTTCGTTACAGCCCAGCTTGCAGGGATCTGCGCAGAAATCGTTGCCGTCGGGGTCGGAGGTGAACACGGAGACGTTCTTTTCGCCGCCGTAAAGAATCATTTTCTTGTCGAAGGCGCAAAGCCCTTTGACGATCTGGCTTCTGCCGCCGCAAACACAGCATTCCAGGGTGACACCGAAGAAGTACCGCACGGTTACCTGGTAGAAGCCGTTGTTGAAGGGAACGCTGTCCAGAGAAATGCCGGTGTTCAGCACCTCTACGCCGATACAGCGGATGGCGGTGGCGTGATCCACTACCTCCTGTGCGTTGTCGCAGAGATGGACCCGCAGATCCTCCAGGCAATCCTTATCCTTGGCGGAGTCGAAGATCTTGTTGACGCTGACACAGCAGGTCTGTTCCTTGCTTCCGCAGATGCCGCCCTTGCCGCAGGGAGAGGTAGACTGCTGGCAGGACTGTTGGTTGTTTCTATCGATCATTGAGAGATCCTCCTTGTTTGTTTCGGTAAACGGAAAAAGCTTCCGCATTATCAATACCATTCTATGAAAAAGTGTGCCGTTTTGCTCTTTACAAATTGGCCAAAAAGGTGTATAATAACGTGATATCCCCCAAGAGAAGAGGTGAGACCTGCATGAATGAGAAAAAAGAAGGCGGCGGAAAAGCGGCGGCGTTTCTTTTGATCTTTGTTTGCTTTATTTTGTTTGGCGGGGTCTGCTTTGCGGCGGGAAGCCTGCTTTGGCATCAAGGGCAGGAGATGGAGGTCTCCATCGAAACCTCGGGGGAAGGCTTTACCAGCAGCGTGACCTTTACGGTGAGCAATATGCTGGGTATGGATATTCTCATCGATGAGAGCAAGGATTCCTGCGCTATGCTGCAGTTTTTGCAGGACGGCGAATGGATCGACGTGTGCGAGATCCGCTTCGTGCGGGAGGACAGCGCCGCCATTTCGGTGAAGTACGGCGGGATGTACGCCCATCTGGAGCCGGGAAAGACCTTGACTTATTGCTTCAGCCAGGAGCTGCTTGACGAGATGGTATCCGGTGAATATCGGGTGGCCATTCCTTACATCAGCGAGGCGGACTACTTGCGTTACCTCCAGGAGCGCGGAGAAGAGATCGATGAATCCTTAGAGGATGCGAAAGAAGAGGAGGAAAGCACAGAGGAGATCTCCGAAGAGGAGTCCTCGGAAGAAAGCTCCCTCTCTCTCGATGCGGTCCAAGCCCCCGAGATCCAAGTGTTATATGAAGAATTTGTGTTCGTCGGCAGACAGGATACGTCGGCGAAATAATCAATCGGAAAGGATTTGCTTTTATGAAAAAAACCTACGTTTTGGAAGATCTGGACTGCGCACATTGCGCCGCGAAGATGGAAGAGGCCATCCGCAAGCTGGAGGGCGTCAACAGCGTGACCGTAAGCTATATTGCTCAGAAGTTCGTGCTGGATGCGGAGGATGCCCGCTTTGACGAGATCCTGCAGGAGGCGGTGAAGATCTGCCGCAAGGTTGAGCCGGATTGCCGTATCATTATCAAATGAAAAACCTGACGAGAAAACAAAAGAGGCTTCTGCGGCGTATTCTCATCGCGGGAGTGATCTTTCTGCCCTTGTTCCTCATCGGGCATACCCCTTTGGGGGAGCTTGTTGGCTTTGAGGAATGGCCTTTATACGTCACGGTGCCTTTGTTTGCGATCCCCTATTTGATCGCAGGCTACGACGTACTGCGGAAGGCTGTATTGAATATTTTCCACGGCAGGGTGTTCGACGAGAACTTTTTGATGTGCATCGCCACGGTGGGCGCGTTCCTTGCGGGAGCATACGCCGAGGCGGGGGAGGTCATGCTTCTTTACCAGATCGGTGAGCTTTTGCAGGGCATCGCCGTAGGCAAGAGCCGCCGCTCCGTCACCGCACTGATGGACATCCGCCCCGACCACGCCAACGTGGAGCGGGAGGGAGAGCTTGTGCAGGTTTCTCCCGAGGAGGTTCTGCCAGGGGATGTTATTGTAATCAAGCCCGGCGAGAAGGTCCCGCTGGACTGCGTGATCCTTTCCGGACATACCAACGTGGATACCGCCGCTTTGACCGGGGAAGCCTTGCCCCGTGTGCTGGCAGAGGGAGACGAGATGGTCTCCGGCTGTGTGAATATGAGCGGATTGGTGAAATGTCGGGTGACCAAGCCCTATGGGGAATCCACCGTTGCCAAAATTCTGGAGCTGGTGGAGAACGCCTCCTTTGCCAAAGCAAAAAGCGAGAACTTTATTACCCGCTTTGCCAAATATTACACCCCCGCAGTGGTGATCTTCGCCCTGCTTTTGGGTGCCGTGCCCCCCTTGTTCTTTGGGGAAGAGGTGTATAAATGGGTGATGCTGGCACTGACCTGTCTGGTGGTGTCCTGCCCCTGCGCCTTGGTGATCTCCGTGCCGTTGACCTTCTTTGGCGGTATCGGCGGAGCGGCGAAGCAGGGCATCCTCATCAAGGGTGCCAATCATATCGAGGAGCTGGCGCGGGTGGAAACGGTGGTGTTCGACAAAACGGGCACGCTGACCAACGGAACCTTCTCCGTAACGGTGATCCATCCCGACGCCATGACCGAGGAGGAGCTGTTGTACCTTGCCGCGGCGGCGGAATGCTATTCCGACCATCCCATTTCCCGCTCCCTTGCGGCGGCGTACAAAAAAGAGATCGATCGCACCAAGGTGTTCTCCGTGAAAGAAATTCCCGGCAAGGGAGTCTGTGCCGATATTGACGGCAGGAGCGTTTTGGTGGGCAATACCGGGCTGATGGCGGATTTTGGAGTTGCGGTAACGGAATGCCATCACCATCATACCGGAACCATCGTCCACGTGGCGGTGGAAAACTGCTATGCAGGTCACGTGGAGATCAGCGATACGGTGAAGCCCGATGCAGAGAGAACCATCCGCGCCCTGAAGCCCCGCAAAACGGTGATCTTGACCGGTGATCGGGAAAGTGTAGGCAGAGAGGTTGCCTCCCGCCTGCAGGTGGACGAGGTATATTGCGGCTTGCTTCCCGACGAGAAGGTGAGCAAGCTGGAGGAGCATTTGACCCAAAAGCCCAAGGGAAGTGCCTTGGCCTTTGTGGGCGACGGTATCAACGATGCTCCCGTGCTGTCCCGCGCGGACGTGGGCATTGCCATGGGTGCGTTGGGCTCTGATGCCGCTATTGAGGCAGCAGACGTGGTGCTGATGGACGACAAGCCCTTGGGCGTGGCCACCGCCATCCGCTGTGCAAAGAAGACCAAGCGGATCGTTTGGCAGAACGTGATCTTCTCCTTGAGCGTTAAGGTGGGGGTTCTGGCCTTTGAGATCGCCGCCGCTTTTGCCGCTCACGGACATATGGAGCATGGGCATAACCACATGGGACTTGCCGCCTTTGCGGACGTTGGCGTTTTGGTGCTGGCGGTTTTGAACGCCACCAGAGCCCTGCGTGTCCCCAAGGATCCCAAGTAACGCGAGGTTGCCTATGAAGAAAAAGCTGTTTTTTGGATTGTTGGCTTTGCTGGTGTGCCTTGCAGGATGCGGGACGGCGGAGACCGTCGAGACCTCTTCTGCCGCAGAAAGCTCTTGTGAGATCTCCTCCGAGGCGGAAAGTACCCATGACGAGACCACCTCGTATGAGGAGGAAAGCTCCATGGAAGAGATCTCTCTGCCCCCCGAGGAATCCTCCGAACCCACACCTGAGCCTGCCTCTCCCACCTTGGGAGAGGTGTTGACCGCCTTCTTCCCCGTACCCCAGTGGGAGGAGGACATCCTTTCCTTCGTTGCCTTCCTGGAATCCCGGGTAGGCGAGGACGTAACCGCGGAGATGGCGGAGGCCTTGACAGAAAAAACCTACTACGAGTCTCTGTGGACGGAGTTCACCGGCAACTCCTTACACGTTTGGGAAAGTCTTTACAAAAACGAGCCGGAAAATTCCCCCTTCGTGCGGCTTTTGAGCATGGGGGAGGCGGGCGCGAACAAAACCACCGTGATGACCTTCGGCGGGGATATCTGCTTTGCCGATAATTACGTGGTGATGGAGTATATGGAAAGCAAGGGCTACGGCCTGGAGGATTGCATCGCAGAGGAATGGTTTACCGAGATGCAAAACGCAGACATCGCCGTTTTGAACAACGAGTTTGCCATCTCCGACAGAGGCAAGCCCATGAACGGTAAGGCCTTCACCTTCCGCGCAGACCCCGCCAACACCGCGATGTATCAGCAGTTGGGAGTGGATCTGGTTTCTCTTGCCAACAATCACGTATATGATTACGGTAAGGATGCCTTTTACGACACCATCGACACCCTGCGGGAATACGGCGTGGACTACGCAGGGGCGGGACGTAACGCCGAAGAGGCGCAAAGCCCCATGTATTACTTGGTAGACGGCAGAAAGATTGCCTTCATTTCCGCCACCCGCGCAGAAAAGTACGTCCTTACCCCCGAGGCAACGGAGGATTCCCCCGGCGTGTTCCGCTGTTACGACACGGCACGACTGCTGGAGGTGATCGCCGAGGCTAAGGAAGAAAGCGATTACGTGATCCTTTTGGTGCATTGGGGACGAGAAGGCTCCAATTCTCTGGAGGACGTGCAGGAGGAGACGGCACCCTTGTATCTGGAAGCGGGCGCGGATCTGATCATCGGTGGTCATGCCCACCGCTTGCAGGGCATCGAGTTCATCGACGGCAAGGCGGTGTTCTACAACCTGGGCAACTTCTGGTTTGATAACTACAACATCGAGACGGGCTTGGTGCGCTTTGAGCTTTCCGCCGACGGGGAAGAGACCTTCTACTTCCTCCCGGCCAAGCAATCCGGCTGTAAGACCAGCTACGAGCTGGGCACCGCCACGGGACGGAAGATTTTAGACAACGTGGAATCCTATTCCAAGAAGATCTCCATCCGTGATGACGGCTTGATCGTAAGAGAGTAAAAAAGAACGGACAGCGGTTGGCTGTCCGTTTTTTTGTTTCAGATATGCTTTTTGATCTTGATCAGCAAGGTGTATTGCAAGAGCATACTTGCACCGCCTGCACAACTGCTAAGGCCTTGCAAAAGGCTTTTATCTCCCGCGAAAGCCATGATGAAGGAAAACGCCCCTATGATCAAGAACCCTGCCTCGTAAAGGCGGGAAATGCGGAACCGTTTGTTTTCCCTTGCCAACAGAAGGGCCTTCCGGCAGAGGCGGAAGCCGTACCATTCCCAAAGAATGGCAACGCCAAACACGGCACCGAGGACCAGTAGGGCGAACAAAAGGATCAGGATGCCCGGGATGATCATGCTCCCAAAATCCGACGTCAAAAGATACCATATCGTCTTTGCTACGCTTTCTCCGTCGTTTCCGATGGGGCGACCGAATGCGTACAGCAGGAGTGCAGCAGAATACACCATTCCCCAAAGCTGATGTCCCATGATCATATAGATGCCCCGCGGCGAAGCCGTACCTTTGTTATCTTTTTCTCTCCACAAAAGGAGCATCCCCGCAGGCAACAAAAGGGAAATCACCGCGCTGACGGCGGATATGATTGCCATGATATTTCCTTGGGGGATGAGATGCAGATTTTCCGCCAAGGAGACCGCTGAGCCCAGCAAAGACACCCCTGCTATCAACAGCAAGAGAGTGCTTCCCTCCCGCAGTCCCGCACGCAGGGCTTCCGCTCCGTTTTTGACGTCGGGGAGAGGGATCTGCTTGCGGCGAAGGAGGCCTTTTTGGGCAGGGATCCGCTGTGTCCCGCAGACGGGACAGACCTGCGCCGTTTTCAATTGGGCACGGCAGTTGCGACAGTATGCCATAAAGAGTCTCCTTTTTTCTTTTAGTATACCATAAGGAAACAAAAGTTGTCAAGAAACAAGGAAACAAAAGTTGTCAAAAAGCTTTGAAAAACGCCCTTTTTGCCTTGACGAAGGGGATTTTTTGTGCTATAATGCCACGGAATAGAATGAGACGGTCGAAACCCGTCGAAAGAGAGGAACATATATGGCAATTTGGAAAAGAGCGTTGCTTTTGTTGTTGTGTGTCGTGCTGGCGGTGAGCTTGGTAGCTTGCGGCGGCGAAGAGGCTGGCAAGGACAAGGACAAAGACAACGAAAAAGAAGAGAGCAGTAAGGCAGAAGCCTTGGATCCCGGCGACGAGAACTGCGCACACACCTTTGAGGAGTGGCAGGTCGAGCGCAACCGTACCTGCGAGAAGGACGGTAAGCTTTCCCGCGAGTGTACTCTCTGCGGCAAGGAAGAAACCAAGGTTTGGGTAGCCACCGGCCATGATTTTTACAGCGATAAGTGCGGCACCTGCGGCAAGCGTACCCCCTCTTGTAAGCACAAGAAGGCAGAGACCGTGGTGATCGATGAGCCCACCTGCACCGAATATGGACAGAAGAACTCCATCTGCAAATCCTGCCACGGCATTTTGAACAGTGATTATATTGATGCTCTGGGGCACCAGTGGGAGGAGCATGAAGCAAAGGAACCCACCTGCACCGAGATCGGCTGGTATTCCTACTCCCTTTGCACCGTATGCGGCATGACCGATTATTACCAGCGCGAGGCCAACGGACATAACTACTTTGCAGGTGTTTGCACCGTTTGCGAGGAATCCGACGGCGAGACCGGCACGATGTCCGTGGATCCCATTTCCAAGAACGAGTACACCGCACCCTCCATCAGCGCCAACCCTCTGGCCGGCACTGCAGCAACCATTCAGACCCACGAGATCGCCCTTACCAAGGCGGAGCAGAAGAAGGAGATCTCCTTGGAGGTTACCGAGTCCGGCAAATACCGCGTTTGGATCACCGAACTTTACAGCGGCAACGTGATGTCCCTGTACGTTTACAACCATCTGGGCGAGGAGATCAGCGGCAATTGGTATTGCACCAACAATACCGGCCTCACCTTGACCTTGGAGGCAGGGGAGACCTACACCGTTTCTGTAAATATTTATTACGGCAACGGCGCCACCTTCTATTTGAACATCGGCTGCCAGACTCCCGCGGTTGACCTTTCTCAGTACACCGGCTGGAGCGGAAGCTTTGAATTTGAGGATCAGGAGCATCATTTTGTATACGTTCCCGCAAGCAGCGGTGTTCATACCCTGACTGTCAGCAATATGCTCAGCGGCACTTACGCCCGTATGTACGTTTACAACCACTTGGGCGAAACGTTGATGGACAGCAGCTATATGAGCAACGGCAACTACCTTTACGGTGAGCTGGAGGCAGGGAAGACCTACTACATTTCTCTCTGCTACCAGAGCAAGCTTTCCACCGTGGATCTTACCATCGGCGCGCCCAAGGCTGTGGTTGACGTTTCTAAGTACATCGTGATCACCGACAGCATCGAGTTCAATCGTCAGAGCAACCTTTACACCTTTGTGGCAAAGGAAGCTTCCTATGCATTTATTAGGTCCGGTGCTAAGGATGACTACACCGACGTAAAGGTGGAGGTTCTGAACCGCTTGGGCGAGACCGTTACTTACTCCAACTATTTCAGCAACGGCGACTCCTTCACCGCCGATCTGACCGTGGGCGAGACCTATACTCTCCG
>JAFYNA010000122.1 GCA_017549925.1 Clostridia bacterium
AAAGGCCGCGTCCACCATGCCCTCATAGGACTCCATGTTGGTGATGGGGTTGGTGAAATCCGCGTCGTGCATGGTGCCCAGGTAGACCTTCATGCCCAGCTTTTCCGCCGCGTCCAAAACTGCCTTGGGAACGTCGGTGCAGCCGTAGGTCGCGGTGTAACGGAAGCCCTTTGCCTTGATGTTCTTGCCGTTGATCAGAGTGCTTCTTGCATAGTAATGGGCGCTGTACTGGATCACCACGTATTCCATACCCAAGTCCCGCATACCCTTCAGCTGCAAGTACCAAGCGTACTCGCTGTTCTGGGAAGAGGGATTGCTACCCCCTGCGGTGGGAAGCTGGAAGAATCCGCCACGCACCAAGGGAAGCTGGGGCTGACCGCAATACACCATGATCTCGCTGATCTCGGGTGCCTTGTCTGCGGTAAAGGTAAGCTTTACGCTGTCCCCTGCCACAGAGGCATCAAAGAACAGATAGGTCACCGTGGAGCCTGCCACCTCGGTCTCATAGACAGAGAAGGAGACCTCCTTGCCCCCTGCGGTAACGGCGAGATCGGTAAGACCTACCGCCTTGGTGTTCAGCGCCAGTGCGCAGAGATCGGAATAGCTCTGACCCAAAGTCACTTCGATGGTGTTCGCTCCCGCGTTGCCCTTTACGAAGTTCACAAAGGACATATCGGTGAGCTTGGCATCCTCCTTACCGTTCAAGGAAGCCTTGTTGTAAGCGGAAACGTTGGTGTTGCTCAACTGATTTTTCCGCTGAATGAATTCATAGCTCGGCTCTGCCACCGCCTCCTTACAACCGTAAACGGTCACGCCCTCTGCACTGACAGAGGTGGAAGCGTAGGTGTAGACCTCCAGATATCTTGCCTCGACCGTGTGGTTGCGGGTGACCAAATAACGGTAAAGATCCGTGCCGGAGGAGTGGAGATAGCTTTGCCCCAGGTCGTTCCAGGTCTCGCCGTCGACGGAATACCGCACGTTCAAACGCTCCACCTTGTCTCTGTCGGAGGTGAACAGCACCTCAGAGACGTTCTGCACGCTGCCCAGATCAACCTGCACCACCTTGCCGTCCTTGCCGGTGATGGTGTCCTTCTTGGAGACCACCGTTGCCTCTGCGGCGAGCGCTTCCTTCTTGGCGGAGGCCTCACCCTTCACGATGACCTCGGAGATGGAGACTGTCTCCTCTGCATCCGCAGGGATCACCAGCAGAATGGCTTTTGCTTCCACTTCCACCGCGGCGGCAAAATCACCCTCCGCAAAGCTGTCAAACATTCCCAAATAGTTGGTAAAGTTATAGCCGTCGTCGGAGGTAAAGATCTCGATCTCTCTTGCAGATACGTCCTGCATTGCCAGGCGGATCTCCTTTACGTTGGCAACAAAGCCCAGATCCACCGTCAGCAGAATATAATTCTTCTTCATCTGCACGGTGTGGGACTTGCTGTACCAGTCGGTAAAGGTCAGATCCAGCTCGTTCTTGCCGTCATTTTTTATGTCTGTGCTAAGGGTGACGAAGGTATCCGTCTTGCCGTCGGTCAGCGCGGTGAGGGTATCGTCCCCCTCTGCTTTACTGCTGTAACCGTAGGCGTAAATGGCGCCCAACGCCAAATGGTTTGTGATTTCCATTTCTTCGCCTCCTTGGGAAGTCTCGTCGGATGATGCCTCCTGCTTACTTTCTCCGCCTTGGGAGAGCTCCTCCACCGTGGTTGCACACCCGGAGAGAACCAAAAGCGCAGACAGCAGGATCAAAAACAGTTTTTTGCCCATGATTTGCCTCCTTTGATTGGGGGTCTCTTTTTTTCTGTATTGTACCACATGGGAGGCCGTTTTGCAATCGACTTTTTGCAAAAAAGAAGGGATGCTTTTTTGTAAAAACATCCCAATCTTCCGTTCATTGCTTTTTATTTGTTCACTTCCGCGCCGCCCCACTCTACCACGGTGAAGCCTACGCGCTGAAACGCTTCAAATTCCTGGGGCGACATCTCCACGCAGCTGTCCGAGCCATAGAAAGCCATGAAAACTCGGAGCATGGAGTCCGGCGCAGGGGAGACCTCCAAGGGCGCCGTCTCGGTGTATGCCTCTTTTTGGAAGGAGATCACGTTGTAGGGGTTTGCTTCCAGACGAGGCAACCAGTAAATGATAAACTCGTTAGCTTCCCTTGCGTTCAGACCCATTTTCGGCAGAATGTCCTCCAAGAATGATGCGCTGTCCTCCCCCTTGATACAAAAGCCCTTGGAGAAATCGTAGCTTGCCGAGCCTCTGCCCTCCCAGTACAGGCAGTAGAATTCCTTGCCGTCCTTACGGATGGTGCCGTCGGGAGACACGGTGAGGTTTTCCCAGCCCTTGCCGTTTTGGTAGGCAGGGTAGGTGCAGGTCAGATCCCCCTTGTAGTCCAGCCTTACGGAGACCACTGTCTCCTCCTCGGGGTAGAGATAGATCACAGGCTTTTCGGGGACTTCAATGGCAAAAATATCCTCCAGCTCCTCTTCTTTCAAAATCCGCAGTTCCTTCACCGTCTCGGCGGGGAAGACAGAGAACCGATTATTCGCATCGATAAACAGGAAGTAATCATGGTTCTTTAACTCCACGTAATCTCCACGGGAGATTCCTTCATAGCTGCCGAACACAAATACGTTGGCTGTGTGAGATTCGGGGAATGTGCCGTAAAAGCCTTCCTCGGTGATCTCGGTCACTAACAAATATTCCGTGTACGGGCGGGAGTGCTCATACCTTTCTGCCGTCCCATCGGTAAACAGGGAGAGGGCAGGGAAGTTGGGATGTACAACCACAGGAGTTCTGTCATATGGGTTGTAGGGATCTCTGTGGTAAAGCTCCCCGTCTGGCAAATCAGAGCTTTCCTCGGACACTTCTTGGGATTCGTCAAGCAGAATGGAGCTTTCACCATAGCTTTCGGCGGCTTCGGAGGATGCCTCCTTCGAGATCTCCAAAACAAAGGACACCTCCATGGAGCTTCCCTCCTTTGGCTCCCCCTCGTTACACCCCGCCAAAGCGCAGAGCAAGCAAATAAACGCAACCAAAATACAAAGCTTTTTGAACATACGAAAACCTCCTATCGTTTTCCTTCTTCACCCATTATACAACAGAAAAAGAAAAATTCCTACGGGTTTTTGAAAGTTTTTGAAAAAAGTTTTGCGGTGCTGTTTGTAGGGCAGAGATCGTGCTATACGTAGCGGTTTTGCCATTCTTACCTCCGGGATGTCATCTCTGAGCATACCAACCCTGCGGGTTAGCCGCGCGGAATGTAGTCGTAGCAGCTGTTCGTCATCCTTCTCACTTCAGGACGTCATCCTGAGCGAACGCGGAGCGTGAGTCGAAGTTTTGCGGAGAAAGCAAGGTGCATACAGCGGCATAAAAGCAGTTTGCATTTTGATCTGCATCGGCCGCGATGCACCGTTCGGAGCAAAACCGCCGTAGGCGGGATCTCATAAGAGTCTGATGTTCCTTTTTTGGGGTAAAGAACTGTTTTATTAAAAAGGATGCAAGTTTGCCTATGTAGGGGTAGATCAAACTCGTAGGAGACCCCTTGCGGTTTTGCTTTTCGAAATTGCTGTAAAAGAAACTACGTATCCAAAGACAATGGGCAATTTCAAAAAGCAAAACTTCGACGCGCGCGGAAATATACCGTATTGCATAGCCGTAACGGCTCTATTCCGCGCTTGCTCAGGGTGACAAACGGACACAGCGGCTCTGTTCCGCGCGGCCAACCCGCAGGGTTGGTATGCTCAGAGGTGACCAAGTCGGCGGTTCCCCCCACACGAAAAAGAAAGACCCGCCGCGAAGGCGAGTCAATCTTTATAAAACAAGAAAGAAACTTATTCTGCGGGGATCATGGGAGCTACGTAGCTTTCCAGCATATCCAGCAAGGGCTTGCCGAAGGGAACGTGGTAATCCATGAAATTCCAGATATCGCCGTTCCATGCCTGGCCGTAGATCTCGTTGGTGTAGCCGTAGGGATATGCGATGTATCTGTCCCACTGATCGGAAATCACTTCGTTCTCGTAGGTGGTCATCATTTTTACCACAACGCGGTACTCACTTCTGTAAGCGTAGTCCTGCGCAGTGCCGTAGTTGAAACACTCGTCACAAGCCTTTTGCAAACAGGTAATGAAGGTGTCATAGATCACTTTTGCTTCCTCGGGATTGTCGATGACAAGGCTCGCAACCAGCTCATGGGTGGATTCTCTGTAGATCTCAATCTGGACTCTGTGGGAGTTTTCTACCAGCTCGGTTTTTACAAAGGCATTCTCAAAGGTTTCGTCATAGAATAGAGGGGTCTCCGTAGCGCAGATGGGGCGCAGAGTCTCCTCGTCCCGTTCGCAGAAAGAACCGTTGCCGGAATGCTCAACCAGAGAAATGGTATGCGTAGCGCCTTCCAGACAGATGTAATCATATGCTGCGGTTTCCCGGGTTTCATTGCAAAAGGTCAGATGTCCGTTGTTGTAGGCGGCATATCGAATCTGATTATCTTCCAGACGAGGCATATCTACGAATGCGTAGTTGCATCCGTTTGCGGCAGTGATCGCATCGTGGTACGCAAAGAGACGCCAGAGAATCACGTCAAAAACGTCCTTGGCTACGTCGGGTGCAGTCCATATATCCAGCTTTTTGTATTCGTCGGAGGTGTAATACAGATAACCGTTGTAGGTCTTTACCGTATACACACCGCCCACCAGACTGCCCACCTCCAAGGTGTGAGAGGCGTAGAACATACGCACGGTCTCCTCCACGATGGCGGTCATCTCCTCCAAAGAGAGGGTGAGCCATTCGCCGCCGTCACGGCGCTCCTGCAGGAGGGTCAGCTCCTCCGGGGTGAGGAAGGATGCGGTGATCTTGCCGTCCTTTTCCGTGAGAACGGTGTCTCCCACCGTTTCACCGGGAAGCTCCACGTTCTCCCCCTCCGTGGGAATGTCGGAAACGTCGGGGAGTGCGGAAGCCTCGGGCAGGGGAGATTCGCCCTCGGTGGCACCTGCCAGAAGCGCCAGACTGCCGGTCAACAGCAGAGCAGACGAGACGACCAATGCCAGAGTGATCCAAAGTAATTTTTTTGCTTTCATGAGTGTTTTTTCTCCTTTCTGAAATAGTAGGTAGGGAAATGACCCATCCCACGTGGGGGTGGGCTTTTCCCATCCTCCGAAAAGAAGTATAAAAAGAAAATGTTCTGGATTTGTTCTGGAATTGTTATGGATTTGTAAGATTTTTCGGCCCCAGCTTCACTTCAGCAACCGTGCCTTCTCCCACGGCGGAGCGGAAGGACAGCACCGCCCCGTGGGCGCTTGCGATCTTGGCACAAAGGGAAAGCCCCAGCCCTGTGCCTCCCTCACTGCGGGAGCGGGATCTGTCCGTGCGATAGAAGGGCTGGGTGATGCGGGCAAGCTGTTCCTTTGTCATTCCCGCGCCGTTGTCGGTGACGGAAAGAAGAATTCCCCCTTCCTCGCCGCGGCAGGCCAGGGTCACCCTTCCGTCCTGCTTTTGCCTGCAGGCCTTCATGGCGTTTTCCGCCAGGTTGGAAAGTAACATTTCCATCAGCAGAGGGTCGCAAAAAGCCGTGATCTCCCGGATCTCTGCGGAAAGCTTTACCCCAAGAGCTTCCGCCTTTGGCAACAGCATCTTTTCCACGCCCCGAAGCAAGTCACCCAATGACGTTTCCTCTCCGCTGATGCCGTTTTCACGGATGAAGGCCTCGTCCAAAAGCCGTTCCGCAATTTTTTCCAGCCGCTCTGCCTGGGAAATGATGTAATCTGCCGCCTCTAATTTTTCCTCCTCGGGGATGTTGGCGATCTGCAGGAATTCTGCGTATCCTCGGATGGAAGTGAGGGGAGTACGCATTTCGTGGGCAAGATC
>JAFYNA010000123.1 GCA_017549925.1 Clostridia bacterium
AGGTGAGCATTTCCACACTGTTGGAGATGGGAACGCAGGTGTCGCAATCTCCGTGAACCATGTAGATGGGGGTCTTCAGCAGGTTTGCCACGTTCCAATAGATGCCGCTTCCGCAGACGGGCATAATGGCGGCAAAGGTGTTGGGGCGTGCCATGGCAAACATCCAGGTGCCCGTTCCGCCCATAGAAAGACCGGTGAGGTAGACCCGCTTGCGATCCACGGCGTAGGTCTCCAGAATGTAATCCAGAAAGGCGGAGAGGGACTCGGTATAGCTGCCCCAATAGGCGTTGCCAATGCACTGAGGAGCGATGAAGATGAAGGGATATTCCTTGCCCTGCTCACGGACATACTTCATATAGCCGTGGAACATGGCCTGGTGGGGATCCTGCACCCGCTCCCCTGCACCGTGAAGGAACATTACCAGGGGATATTCTTTGGTAGGATCGTAATCCTTGGGAAGATATTCAACGTAATAAAAGGGGTGGTGGGTATCGGTCTGCCATTGTTTTTGTACGTACATAGGGAATATCCTTTCTGTTAAAGTGATTCGATTGTAGTTTTGTAATACTGCTCCTGGAAGGAGATGGCGCTGTACATTTCTTCCGCGGTATAGGTCATGCCTATGGGGGCGGCGATGAGCTTGTCCTCCACATCGTTTTCCCGATGGGCGATGCCGATAACCATAACGGTGCATTCCTCAACGGGGGTATCGATGCCCAGGACGTACACGTCCAGCTCTTCCCCATCCCCGCCTAAGACACCGGGGATGAAGCCGTAGTTGATGGGATAATGGAGGTCGTATTTTTCTTTGTGATGGACATAACCGATGGGACGGTCGATCTCCACGCGGACAGCCTTGCCCAGATAGGAGCGGACTTGCGCTTTGCGTTCTTCGTAGGTCATAGGAGCCCTCCTTTGGCTTTTACCCATACAGTTTACCACTTAATGCGAAAAGTGTCAAGAGGGAGCTTACAAAAGGTCACAGGTATTTGCAATCCTCGGAAGGAAATCTTGGGGATGGCCACGAGGGGCAAAAAAGAACCCTTCTTTTTTGAAGAAAGGTTCTTTCGGGGGTTATACGTGATGTTCTTTGGCGATCTTGCCGCGGGCGCTGACCTTTTCCTCGGGATTGATCTCCCCTGCTTTGAGAAGGGCCTGCTTAGTCAGGAAGGGGCCTACCAGCTCGTAGATCAAAACGGAGAACAGAGTGATATTGGCAACGATCAAGCCGGGGGCGCCGAGGGTCTCTGCCTTCATGGCCATACCCAGCGCAACGCCTGCCTGGGGGAAGAGGGTGATGCCCAGATACTTGACGATGTTGGGGTTGCACTTGGTCCACTTGGAGCTCATCAAGGAACCGAAATATTTACCCAAGCAACGAACGACGATATAGACAACACCGATGAAGACGATCATCCAATCGCTGAAGACGGAAAGTTCCAGCTCAGCACCGCTGAGAACGAAGAAGAGGATGAACAGAGGCGCGGTCCAGCGATCCAGACGATCCATCAGCTCCTCGGAGAAGTCGCAGAAGTTGCAGAACACGGTACCCAGCATCATGCACACCAGCAAGGAGGAGAAGGCAACGTGTACGCCAAAGATCTCGAACTGCATCATGGAAAGGGCTACGGTGAGGAGAACGAAGGTAACGGACATGGCGAGACGCTTGGAGCGGGAATGGAAGAAACGCTCGAAGAAGGTGAACACCATACCCATCACGAAGCCCAGGCCAAGGGAAAGAACGACCTCCAGGATGGGCTCTACCACAACGGAGAGAACATCCATCTTGCCGCTGATCATAGCCTTGGATACACCGAAGGAGCAAGCAAACAGCACCAGACCCACTGCGTCGTCCAAAGCTACAACGGGAAGCAATACGTCGGTGACGGGACCTTTTGCCTTATACTGACGAACAACCATCAAAGTAGCGGCGGGAGCGGTAGCGGAGGCTACCGCGCCAAGGACGATAGCTGCGGGCAGAGGCAACAGGTCGGGAATCAGGAAATGGAGACCGATCAAGGCCGCGTCCACTAAAAGGGTGGTAAACACTGCCTGCCAGATACCGATGATGGTGGCCTTCTTGCCGATCTGCTTCAGCTGAGAAAGGCGGAACTCGTTACCGATGGAAAAAGCAATGAAGCCCAGAGCAACGTCGGGGATCAAGGAATAGGTCTCGATATCCTCCATGCTGATAAAGCCGAGACCCTCCACGCCAAAGGCGCCGAGAAGGTAGGGGCCGATGAGGATACCCGCTACAAGATAAGCGGTGACTGCGGGTAGATGCACCATTTTTGCAAGACGGGACAACATCAACCCGGCAAAAAGGGCAATGGACAGGCAAAGCAAGGTCTGCATAAAACGCCTCCAAAACAATATAACGAAATACAATCCGATCATTTTTGATCGCACATGGAAGTATATTCTTTTCGCCTGTTTTTGTCAACTTGTTTTTTGTAGAAAAAACACAAATCCGGAAGGCATTTTTTGTGTAATATTAAGAGAAGCACCCTTGCTTCACATAAACGTAAGCAAGGGTGCCTTTTTTACTTTGTGATGATGATTACTTCTTGCGCTTGATCAGGATCACAACGACTACTGCGATCACAACCACGCCTGCGATGATACCGACGATGAGGCCGATGGGAGCGCCGTCGTCAGCAGCTGCGGGAGCGGAGGTTGCGGGAGCAGAGGTTGCGGG
>JAFYNA010000124.1 GCA_017549925.1 Clostridia bacterium
CAAGGGAATGGCAACGAAGAGGAACAGACCCCAAAACAGAGTCTTCTTCATCTGTGCCACCTTCCGATCTCCGATCTCCAAGATCTTGCGGAAGGGCTTTCCCAGCTTGGGGAAGGCGGCGAACCAGTTCAGCACCTTACCGCCAAACAGGATCAAAAAGGGTATGGGAAGCAGGTTGCCCACAATGGAGATCAGGATCACGGGCAGAATATCCAGCCCGAAGCCGATACCGTAGGGAATGGCTCCTCTCAGCTCCACGATGGGAAGCATGCTAATCAAAAACGTAATCAGATAATTCATGTAAAGAATGGTCTCTCCTTGGTTTTTACGCCCTCATTATACTATAAAATTTCGGTTTTGGCAAGTCTTTTATGGCTCGCCGATATGTTTTTTGATCTTTTCCAAGGCGGCTTTCTCAATACGGGACACGTAGGAACGAGAGATCCCCATTCGTACCGCCACCTCTCGTTGGGCGTAAGTCCTACCGCTTTCCGTCATGCCGTAGCGCAAGGCGATCACCCTGCGTTCCCGCTCGTCCAGAACCTCCCGCACCACGTCGTAGATCTTGCCGTGCTTGATCTTGGTGTCCAAGGTCTCCACGATATCCTCGTCGTCGGAGAGAATATCCATGTAGGTGAGGGGATTTCCCTCCTTATCCACGTCCACGGGCTCGTTAATGGAGGTCTCCATGGCGTGCTTCTTTTGGGAGCGGAAGTACATTAAGATCTCGTTTTGCAGGCACTTCCCTGCATAGGTGGCAAAGCGCGCGCCTTTTTCCACGTCAAAGCTGTCAATTGCCTTGATCAGCCCCACCGTACCCACGGAGATCAGATCGTCCTGATCCCGATAGGAAAGGTAATATTTCTTGACAATGTGCGCCACCAAGCGGAGATTATGCTCGATCAAGGTATTGCGGGCAGAAAGATCTCCTCCGCGGGCTTTTAGAAACAGCTCCTTCTCCCGCTCCTTGGAAAGGGGCGGCGGAAAGGAATTTGCCCCTCCTGCGCGGAGGAACAAGCCCACAAAACGGGACAAAACGGAAAGGATTGCTTGAAACATGAACCATCACCCTCCACAAGGTATGAGAGGGTGCTTGTACAATATTACCCGCGGATCTGTCCGTTCCCCCATGCCACGTACTTCACCGTGGTGAGGGCGGAAAGCCCCATGGGACCTCTGGCGTGCATCTTCTGGGTGGAGATACCGATCTCCGCGCCGAATCCGAATTCACCGCCGTCGGTAAAGCGGGTGGAAGCGTTGACGTATACCGCCGCGGCATCGATCCCTGCGGTAAATCGGTTTGCGTTGGTAATGCTTTCCGTCATGATGGCCTCGGAATGACCGGTGTTATGGGCGTTGATAAAGGAGATCGCCTCTTCCACGCCACCCACCACCTTGATATGCAGGATGAGATCATTATACTCGGTGTAGAAATCCTCCTCGGTGGCGGGGATGCAATCGGGAAGGATCTTGCAGGTCTCCTCACAGCCGCGGAATTCCACGTCCACAAGCCGTTCCCGCAGCAAGGGCAGGAAGGTATCCGCAATCTCACGATGCACCACAAGGCCTTCTGCGGCGTTACAGACGGAAGGTCTCTGCCGCTTGGCATTGTCAACCACGGAAAGGGCCATATTGACGTCCGCAGAGGCATCCACGTAGACGTGGCAGTTCCCTGCGCCGGTCTCGATCACGGGAACGGAGGCGTTGTCCACCACGGAGCGGATCAAGCTCTTGCCCCCTCTGGGGATGAGCAGATCCACCACGCCCCGCAGCTGCATCAGTTGAGTTGCGGTCTCACGGGAGGGATCCTCCGGCATGGAGATACAATCCGCAGGCAAGCCCACGGAAACCATGGCCTCCCGCAGGGAGTTCACCATGGCACAGTTGGTAAAGAAGGCCTCCTTGCCGCCTCTCAGCACCACGCAGTTGCCGGATTTCACCGCCAAAGCAGCGGCATCTGCCGTCACGTTGGGACGTGCCTCGTAGATCATAGCGATAAGTCCGATGGGCACGGTGACGCGGCGGATGGAAAGCCCGTTGGGGCGCACCCATTCCTCGCCCAAACCCAAGGGGTCGGGAAGGGCGGCAACCTCCTCCAATGCGGAGGCGATGGCGCCAAGACGGCTCTCCGTCAAGGTCAAACGGTCTATCATCTGAGCGGGAACGCCGTTTTCTGCGGCACCCGACAGATCTTTTTTGTTTGCTTCCAAAATCAGCTCCGCATCCCGCATCAACAGCTTGGCCATGGCCAGCAACGCGTCGTTGCGCTGTTTGCCGGAAGCGGATTGCAAGGCGGGGATAGCTTCCCTGCCCCGCAGACAAAGTTCACGAACGGTCATACTTGCGTTCCTTTCGCTTCAAAATACGTACCGATGAAGGTACCGTCCATAATCGCGTAAAGCATAGCGGGGTCGTCACCGTTGCAGATGATCATGGGGATCCCTGCCTCTGTCACCGTGCGGGCGCTTTGAAGCTTGGCTACCATGCCGCCGGTACCGCGGGCAGAGCCTGCGCCACCTGCCGCCGCCTCGATCTCGGGAGTGATCTCCGCAACACAATCGATCAAGGTCGCGTTTGGATCTCTGCGGGGGTCTGCGGTATACAGGCCGTCGATGTCCGACATATTCACCAGCAGGTCTGCATCGGAAAGCAGTGCCACCACTGCGGAAAGGGTATCGTTACTGCCGAAACGGATCTGCTCCCCGGAAACGGTGTCGTTCTCGTTAACAACGGGAATTACCCCCGCCTCCAAAAGGGTCTCCAGCGTGTTCTTGGCGTTGGCGTAACGCACCTCGCTGTCCACCACGTCCTTGGTCAAAAGCAGCTGTGCCACCACGTGGCCGTACTGGGCAAACTCCTTGGAGTACATCCCGATGAGGTCGCACTGCCCCACGGATGCCGCCGCCTGCTTTTGCTGTAACGTCAAGGTGTCCCGATTGAAATGGAGCTTAGCAAGGCCGCATCCCACGGCACCGGAGGAAACCAGGATCACGTCTTTCCCCGTGTTCTTGATATCCGCCAGACAGCGAACCAATTTCTCGATCTTTCTTAAATTCATGGTACCGCCCTCGTGGGTCAGGGTAGAGGTACCCACCTTTACCACGATGCGCTTGAAAGAGTCTGTTTTTATCCTCATAATGATAACTTTCTTCTTGATATTTTACTTCAATGGTATTATAATAGAATCAGAAGATTTTTGCAATAGCAAAATCATATTTTTTACGCAAGAAAACGGAGTTTTTGACATGATGGGCAAGAGCATTCTTTTGGCATCCGCATCTCCCAGGCGGAGGGAGATCTTAGAGACCGCAGGGATTCCCTTTACGGTGGTGCCTTCCTTCGGGGAGGAGATCTGTCCCGAGGGGCTTTCCGTAGAAACCGTGGTGGCGGAAAACGCCAAGGCAAAGGCTTTGGAGGTGTCCTCCCGCTTCCCCGGGCAGGTGGTGCTGGGGGCGGACACCCTGGTGGAATACGGCGGCACCAAGTTGGGCAAGCCCAAGGATCGCGCCCACGCCACAGAGATGCTTCGCTTCCTTTCCGGGAAGACCCATCGGGTGCTGACGGGGGTGTGCCTCACCGACGGTGTGAACACCCAAACGGAAGTCTCCGTTTCCCACGTTACCTTCCGGACACTTAGCGAGGAGCTGATCTCCACCTACGTTGCCACGGGAGAATGTGACGACAAGGCAGGCGCCTACGGCATCCAAGGCAAGGGATGCATCCTGGTAGAAAAGATCGAAGGAGACTACTTCTCCATCGTGGGCTTACCCATCTGCACCGTGTATAAAATGTTAGAGGAGTTTTGAGAAAAATCCCTCTGCGGAGAAAAAACTCTGCAGAGGGATTATATATTCACTTACGATGGCTGTTTCGTTCTCCGATAAACCATCCATGCGGCGCAAACGCCTATCACGGGAATTCCAAAGGTAATTGCCAAAATCAACGCGACAAGCTCATGCGCGTTTGCCAAGCCCTCGGATCGTCCGGGGAAAACGCCCATGTACAGCAACACGAGAAAAACAAACAATGCTAAAAAGAGATATAGCGGGATCAGCTTGATCTGCAAATGTTTTGCTTTTCGGCACAAAAGCAACTGAATGCCATAAAAAGCCACTGCCAAAAGAGGACCTACCGCAAAAGCACGTATCGGATCATTCAAAATGAATTCAAGAATAAACATAAAAACTCCTTTCCGGTCACTTTTTGCATTACGAAGCGGAACTATGAGCCATTGGACTCCCCTCCTTACGATTTTACTATACCATAAACCCAAAATGATGTCAACTGTGACCATGAAAAAAATACAATTGTTAACAAAACCGCTCACGCAAAAAGGCTCCGCAAAAGCGGAGCCTTGATAGCTTATCTTCCCAAAAGGGTGTTCATATAGGTTGCGGAATAGGCGATGGATTCCATGGGGGTATCCCCTGCAGCGGGATTATCCTGCTCCACGATGAGCCATTCCGCGCCTGCCTCCTCGGCGGCGGCAAGAATGGCGGGAACGTCCTGGCATCCTCTGCCCACGGGCTGGAAAGAGAAGGCTTCAGCCTCTGCGGGGCGGGTGAACTGCAGCCCGGATCCGTCGTAACGGCTCTGCTCGGGCAGGCCGGAGAAGTCCTTGATATGCACCAAGGGTGCTCTGCCGCTGTATTTGCGAACCAGGGCGGCGGGATCACTGCCCGCTACCTTTGCCCAGCAAACGTCGATCTCTGTCTGCAACAGCTCCTCGGAACCGCAGGCATAGATAGCCTCCAAAACGGTTCTGCCGTCGGGAAGCACCCGGAACTCAAAGTCGTGGTTGTGGTACAGCAGGGTCAAGCCCTCTGCCTTGCAGGCCTCTGCCAGCTCTGCGATCTCTGCCGCAGAATTCTCAAAATTTGCACTGCCGGGCCTGTCCTCGTCTGCCAGGATGGCAATGGCGATATAGCGGCAACCCGCTTTGCGGTACTGCTCTGCCACAGCCTTGGCACCCATGCCGCGGGTCTCCCACAGACCGGTATGAGCGGAGATGATCTCCAGGCCAATCTCTGCGGCCAACGCCTTCATTTCCTCGGGAGTCTTGCCGTAAAGTCCCGCCAGCTCCACGCCGTCGTAGCCCATGGCCTTGATGGCTCTCAGCGTGCCCTCGGTATCCTTTGCGGCGTCGTTTCTTACGGAGTGCAACTGAACGCCTAATTTGAATGCTTTCATTTCCGTTTTTTGCCTTTCTTAGAAACCAATTTTCCCAACAACAAGCCGCCGCAGAAGGCGCCTGCCACCAGGAGGGGGGTAAGATTTTTCTTTTTGGGTGCTTCTTCCGCGTCCGCGATCTGCTCTTCCCGCAGTTCCATACCGTCGATGGCACCGTGGAGGGACTCCAAGGCTTCTTCCATGGCGGCGTCATCCGCTTCTGTCTGGGAAAGCACCACCTTGGCGTACCCAATGGCGGTGACCAGATCGTAGTAGCTCTTCATGGCGTAGAGACGATCGTCCAGCAAAAGGCTTGCCGCCTCGATCTCTTCCGTCAGCTCTGTGCGTAAATCCTTCAGTTCTTCCATATGCTTACAGTGCCCAATTTCCGTTCTCAAAGATGGGGGTTGCCTTGCCGTCCTTCCAACCCACAATGGACATATCGGGAGTACCGATCATAAAGTCCACGTGTACCTGAGAGTCGTTGACGCCCAGATTATCCAGCTCTTCCTTGGTCATGGTCTCAAAGCCTTCCACGCAGTTGCTGTATCCACTGCCCACAGCCACGTGACAGCTGGCATTCTCGTCGAACAAGGTGTTGTAGTACAGGATCTTTTGGTTGCTGATGGGTGAATCGTAGGGAACCAATGCCAGCTCGCCCAGCATCAAAGCGCCCTCGTCGGTCTGCATCAGGGCATCCAAGGCATCCTTGCCCGTCTTGGCATCCCAGTTCACAGCCTTGCCGTCCTTGTATTCGATCCAGAAGCCGTCGATCAAGGTTCCCTGGCGGGAAAGGGGCATGGAGGAAACCAGTTTACCGTCGCACTTGCCCTTCCAAGGGGTGGTGAACACCTCTTCGGTGGGCATATTGGGGTTGAAGAAGGTGCCGCCAAGGGTGTTCTCTCCCCCTGCGCACCAAAGGGATTTGGGCATCAGGGTGCAACGGAAGTCCGTGCCCAAGCTGTTCTTGTATTCCAGATAGTCAAAGCGGTATGCGTTGAGCTTTTGGCACTTTTCCGCCATGATGCGGTTCTTCTCTTCCCATGCGGCGATGGGATCGTTGTCGGGAGTGACCAGACAGCATTCCAAAATAGCGTTCCAAAGCTTTTCCACCGCGGCGGCGGGACGCTCACCGGGGAACACCTTCTTTGCCCATGCCTTGCCGGGAACTGCCGCAACCAGCCACTGGTAACGGTTTTCCATCTGCTCGCGGTAGGGCTTGAAAACGGGGTAACGGCGCTGAGCCACCTTGCGCACCTTCTCCTGGTTGATCCCTTTCAAGCCGTCGGGATCCTCGGAGCAAAGGCGGATCATAGCAGGCAGAGTATCTGCCTGGAACTTCATTTTTGCCTCTTCCCAGGCCTCTACCTTGGAAAGAGAGGTCATGGTGCAGTGGCGGTATGCCAGCTTGGTGAGGGTCTGATTGCCCCACTCGATCTGCACGTCCCCTGCGCCTGCTTTGTACGCCTCGTCGGCAAGGATCTCCACAAAGGGATACACCTCCGTTTGGGCACGCACCACAAGGGTCTGTCCTTTTTGAATATTCACACCTACGCGCACCAAAAGGCGGGCGTATTTTCTTTGCATGGTCTTATTCATAGTTTTCCTCGCTTTTCGTTCCTAAAAAAGGAAGCATACAATGAGTCATTCAATGTATGCTTCTCCTTTTTATTTCTTCAGTTTTTTGCCGTCCTTATCCTCGTGAGCCTCGGGATGAGCACGCTCTTCTACCCCGCGGACTGCCCATTTCTGGATCTGGATACGGGTACGGTCTGCACCGCTCTCGATGAGAAGCATTTCGTCCTTGATACGAACAACCACGCCGATGATACCGCCTACGGTGGAGATCACGTCGCCGATCTCAATGGAGTTGCGCATTTCCTGGGTCTCTTTCTCCTGCTTCTTCTGAGGTCTGTACAGGAAGAAGTAGAACACAGCCACCATGACCAGGATCATACCGATCATCATGATGGAGGAGCCTGCGGTATCCACTGCAGTCGCCGCTTCCAGCGTTCTGAAAATAGTCTGCATAAAAAATGTTCCTTTCTATGATTCGCTAAATTTTCTTTAAATTCTGATTCGTTTTACAGAGAGACATCTGCCGCTCTGGGGGTCGATGTCAAACAAGCATCCGCAGAACACCGTTCTGCCCTCCGCCGCCTCGTAGCGGGCGTGGACACCTGTCTTGTAAAACTTTACCACCTGCTCGGCACGGGTGCCGATGATGGATTCCTCCACGCCGCACATTCCCAAATCGCTGATGAAGCCGCTTCCGCCGGGAAGCACCCGCTCATCCGCAGTTTGTACGTGGGTGTGAGTCCCCCAAATGGCACTGATCTTGCCGTCAAAGCAAGCGGCAAAGGCCGCCTTCTCGCTGGTAGCCTCCCCATGGAAGTCACACACGGCGAAATCGTACTGCCCCTTCAAGCGGGTCAACAACCGTTCCACCCCGATAAAAGGGTTGTCCACGGTGGAGTTCATATAGATCTGCCCCTGCACGTTGATGACCAGCACCCGATATCCGTACACCCCGGAATAAATGCAATAACCTTTTCCCGGTGCGGCATCGGGGAAATTCAACGGGCGAAGCACGTAAGGCTCGTCCTCCAAAAAGGAATGACAGGAAAGCTGGCGCAGGCTGTGGTTGCCTCCGGTGATCACGTCGGCACCGCTGTCCAGGATGGCTTCCGCCCCCCGCACGTCCATGCCGTTCCCCGGGGCACAGTTCTCCCCGTTGACGATTACCAGATCCGCACCCTCTTGGTTGCGCAGAGCACGCAATCGCTGTTCGATACAAGCGATACCCGCCACACCGTATACGTCTCCCACTGCCAGGATCTTCATGTTACTGTCCGTTCCTTCCTATTCTATGAAGGAAGGGGGTAAGCACCTTACCCCCTTACCCGAAATTCTTGCGTTGGTCTTGATTATTTTGCGTATTCGCTCTGACGGGTCTCACGCACTACGTTGATCTTGATCTGACCGGGATATTCCAGCTCGGATTCTACCTTGCGGGCAATGTCCCGTGCCAAGAAGATCATCTCGTCGTCCGACACCTCGTCCGGCTTGACCATAATGCGGATCTCGCGGCCTGCCTGGATTGCGAAAGCCTTCTCGATACCCTTGAAGGAGGTAGCGATCTCTTCCAGCTTCTGCAGACGCTTGATGTAGTTTTCCAGGTTCTCGCGGCGAGCACCGGGACGTGCCGCAGAAATAGCATCTGCCGCCTGAACGATCATTGCAATATAAGTGGTGGATTCCACGTCGCCGTGATGCGCCTCGATGGCGTGGATCACTTCCTTGGATTCCTTGTACTTGCGGGCAATATCCACACCGATCTGCACGTGAGAGCCGTCGATCTCGTGAGTCATCGCCTTACCGATATCATGCAACAGACCTGCACGCTTTGCCATGTTTACGTCCACGCCCAGCTCGGAGGCGATCATGCCGGAAAGCAAGGATACCTCGATGGAGTGGCGCAATACGTTCTGGCCGTAGCTGGTACGGTAGCGGAGTCTGCCCAAAAGCTTGATCAGCTCGGGGTTCAAGCCATGGATACCCGTCTCGAAGGTGGCCTGCTCGCCTGCCTTCTTGATGGCAACGTCCACTTCCTTGCGGCATTTTTCCACCATATCCTCCACGCGGGAAGGATGAATTCTGCCGTCGGAAACCAATTTCTCCAATACCAAACGGGCAACCTCTCTCCGAACGGGGTCGAAGGTGGAAATAGCAATGGCCTCGGGGGTATCGTCGATGATCAGGTCAACGCCGGTGAGAGTCTCGATGGCACGAACGTTTCTACCCTCTCTGCCGATGATACGACCCTTCATTTCGTCGTTGGGCAACGCCACAACGGAAACAGTCTGCTCGGAAACGCTGTCGGCGGCACAACGCTGGATCGCCAAAGCGATGAGGTTCTTGGCCTTATCCTCTGCGGTCTCCTTGTACTCTGCCTCCAGCTCGGAAAGTCTCATCGCCAGCTCATGGCGGGATTCACTCTCCACGCGGGACATCAGCTCGTCCCTTGCCTCCTCCATGCTCATCTCTGCGATGCGCTGAAGAAGCTCTGCTTGTTCTTCGATACATTTCTCGATCTCGGCCTTGCGCTCTTCGTTGGCCTTGATCTTGCTCATCAGCTGTTCTTCCTTTTTCTCAAGGTTTTCCAGCTTGCGGTCTAAATTTTCTTCCTTTTGGGAAATGCGGCGCTCCTGACGCTGTACCTCGGTACGGCGTTCTTTAGCTTCGCGCTCGGCTTCGTTCTTGATCTTGAATGCCTCGTCTTTTGCTTCAACGAGGATCTCTTTTTTGGCAGCCTCGGCGTCTTTCTTCGCCTCTTCTACCATTCTCTTGGATTCTGCTTCTGCGGACTTAATCTTTTTCTCGGCAGTGGCTTTCCGAAGGAAATAACCGATGATAAAGAAGACCACGGCTGCGGCAACGCCGACGCCGGCGACCACAGCAATCTCAAAGGGTCCCATAGATTTGCCTCCTAATATATATTCAAATCTATGCTCTCCCGATTTCTATATGGAATGCAGTATAGCGCAATACGCTGTTGCTCGGGGTTCTTACATCTATGTCACATCTATATAAAATCGAAAAAGCATTCGATCAAATCACATTATACTCCTTTTTTTCTTTTCTGTAAATAGGAAATTTGCGATCCGCCTGCCCAAAACGCAAAAATTCACAAAATGTTAATATTTACCGGCGGGATTTTTTCGTCACGGATCGCAAAAAAACGGTTGACGGAATAGCTTCCTTTGTGTTACAATAGGGTGATATCGCTTTTGATGCGGAGAAAAACATGGCTTATCTTTATTTCGATTCCGCCGCCACCGCCCGTCCTCTCCCCGAGGCCATCGATGCGGCAGGGCGTGCTTATACAGAATACGGCAACCCATCCTCCCTGCATAGCGCAGGACTCGCCGCCAAGCGTTTGGTGGATACCGCAAGAACGCAGGTAGCCGCCGCCTTGCATTGCAAGCCGGAGCGGATCGTCTTCGTCTCCTCCGGGACGGAAGCCAACAACCAAGCCATCTTCGGGCTGGCAAAGATCCGTGGCAAGCGTGCCAAGAAGATCATCACCACAGACAGCGAGCATCCTTCCGTGGCAGAGCCCATAAAGGCTTTGGAAAAAGAAGGCTTTACCGTGGTGCGCCTTTCCACCAAGGGCGGTGCACTGGATCTGGCACAGCTTGAGCAGGAGCTGCAAGAGCCCGTGGCTTTTCTCTCCATTATGCGCGCCAACAACGAGACCGGTGCCGTCTATGACCTGCCGGGGGTGCGCAAGCTTTTGACAAAATACGGCTCCGATGCCATTTTGCACTGCGACAACGTGCAAGGATTTTTGAAGATCCCCGGCGACCGCCTCGGGACGGTTTGCGATTTGATCACCGTCTCCGCCCACAAGATCGGTGGCTTTAAGGGCACGGGTGCTTTGTATATCAGTGAGAAGATCCGCAACCTTCCTGCGCATCTGTCTGGCGGCGGTCAGGAAAACGGGATGCGCTCCGGCACGGAAAACGTACCCGGGATTGCAGCCTTTGGTGCCGCCGCAGAAAAAACGGCCTCCACAGGCTTGTCCCATACGGAACTGTTACGAGAGAAGCTTTTGGCCGGGCTTGAGGACAGCGGCTTGATCTTCCATATCCCCCCGGTGCATCTGCCGGGCATCCTGCACATCAGCATTCCCGGGGTGCTAAGCTCCTGGGCACTGAATCTTCTTTCCGCAAAGGGCATATGCGTTTCCGCAGGAAGCGCCTGCTCCGCAAAGGAAAAGAAAAAAGGCAACCCCGTGCTGTCTGCTTACGGATTGCCTGCGAGTGAGATCGAAACCTCGCTCCGCATCAGCTTTGACATTTGGAATACCGAAGAGGAGTGCGCACAGCTTTGCGAGGCATTGCGTGAATGCGCGAAATTGAAACGATGAATACAAACGAAGTCATTCTTTTGAAATACGGCGAGATCGTGCTGAAGGGTCTTAACCGCAACTACTTCAACCAGCTTTTGGAGAAGAACGTGCGCCGCGCCTTGAAGCGTGCCCCCGGTGAATACGAGCTGGTCTACGCTCAGTCCATTCTGTTCGTTCGGGGAAAAGAGGGCTGTGACATGGACGTTGCCGCGGAGCTTTTGAAAAAGGTTTTCGGCATCGTCACCGTATGCCGCGGCATCGAGTGCGAGAAGAACATGGACGTGATCTATCAAGTGCTGAGAGAGCATGGTGAGGAGCTGTTGGGTAATGCCCGCACCTTTAAGTGCGATGCCAAGCGCAGCGATAAAAAGTTCCCCCTCACCTCTCCCCAGATCTGCACCGAGTGCGGTGCTGTTCTGCTGGAGACCTTCCCCCACTTGACGGTGGACGTGCAGAACCCCGAGGTCACGGTGATGATTGAGATCCGCGACAACACCGCCATTCTCCACGGCAAGAGAGAGAAGGGCGCGGGAGGGATCCCCGTAGGCTGTGAGGGTAAGGCCATGCTGTTGCTTTCCGGCGGTATCGACTCCCCCGTGGCGGGACACATGACTGCCAAAAGAGGCGTTCGCTTGGAGGCGGTATATTTCGAAACACCCCCCTACACCTCCGAGGCCGCCAAGGAGAAGGTGGTAGCCCTTGCCAAAAAGCTGGCGGAATACGCCGGAACGATCCGTCTTCACTGCATCAGCTTGACGGAGGTACAGGAGGCTATTGCGGCAAATTGTGAAGAGCGTTTGTTCACCCTTCTGTTGCGCCGCTTTATGGTACGTTGTGCCGAGCAGGCCGCCATCAAGGCAGAGGCTTCCGCGTTGATCACCGGTGAATCCATCGGTCAGGTTGCCTCCCAGACCATGCTTTCCATGGTGGTCACCGATCAAGCGGCAGGCATCCCCATTTTCCGTCCCTGCATCGGCTTGGACAAGGAAGAGATCGTGGTGCGTTCCAGACAGATCGGCACCTTTGAGATCTCCACCCTGCCCTACGAGGATTGCTGTGCCATGTTCACTCCCCGTCACCCCAACACCCATCCCAAGCTGGAAGCGGTGCTGGAGGAGGAAGCCAAGCTGGACGTGGAGGGTCTGGTTGCCCGCGCCATGGAGACGGACAACGTTATTTTCTGCTGAGCATCCGCCCCAAATCCTCCAAAATATCCTCGATATGCTCCAAGCCTACGGAAAGGCGGAGCAAGCGAGGGGTAATACCGATCCTTTCGCGCACGTCTTTGGGAACAGAGGCGTGCGTTTGCTTTTGGGGATAGGTGATCAGAGAGGTGGTTCCCCCAAGGCTTTCCGCACAGCAGATCAGCATTCCGCTGTGCAATACCTTTTCCGCGCCGTCATCCTTCAGCAGGAAGGATAACACGCCTCCCGCCCCCGTGGTCTGCTTTTGCATCAGCTTATAGGAGGGATGAGAGGGCAAGCCGGGGTAGAACACCTGCTGGACCCGTGGATGGGTCTCCAAAAAGGTTGCGGCGGCAAGAGCGTTGGAGGCGTGCTTTTCCATGCGGACGGGCAGGGTTTGGATCCCCCGCAAAGCCAGCCAGCTGTCAAAGGGAGAAGCAAAATTCCCCAAGGTTCTGCCGACCAAGGATAACTTTTCCGCCAACTCGGGAGAGGAGGTCACCGCAAAACCGCACACCGTGTCGTGATGCCCGGAGAGGAATTTTGTCCCCGAGTGAAGCACCACGTCTGCCCCCAAGGTCAGTGGCTTTTGGAAATAGGGCGTCAAGAAGGTATTATCCACCGCTAAAAGTGCGCCATGCTCCGCCGCCAGCATGGCCAGCCTTGCCAAGGGGATCACCCGCATCATGGGATTGGTGGGTGTCTCCGCAAAGATCAGCTTGGTCTCCGGACGGATATGCGCCTCCGCCAGCTCCGGCTCCCGCAGATCCGCAAAGGTAAACTCAATGCCGAAGTGGGACCAGATCTCCCGAATCAAACGGTAAGTACCTCCGTAGAGATCGTCGGAGACCAACACGTGATCTCCCGCCTTCAACAGAGAAAACACACTGCTGACCGCGGCAAGCCCCGAGGAAAAGGCAAAGCCGTAGGCTCCTTCCTCCAAGGCCGCTATGGTATGCTCCAGCTCCTTCCGCGTGGGATTTTGACAACGGGTATAGGAAAATTCTCCTCCTGCGCGATAGGTGGAGGTTTGGAAAATGGGAACGCTGATCGCTCCCAGATAATCGTCCGTTCTGCCGCCCCGTGCAGACAGTGTCTCAAAGCGCATACAAAAAACCGCCCTTTCCGATTTGACGCTCTGTAAAAGTGTATGCAGAGCAAGGAAGGACGGTTATTTTTCGATTTCGATCTTTTTCGGGCAGAAGCCGAGATAATCCGCGGCAATCAGCTCCGAGCGGGCACCTGCGATCTGATATACCAGACGGGCGGGATCTGCGTTATGCATATGTCCGTAGAAAATGCGCTTCACGCCGCTTTCCCGCAGGACCTCACAGATAGGCTCACAGCGAAGGTTGCCGTAGGCGGGAGGATAATGCAAGAACACCAAAAGCTCTTTTTCGGGGGATTTCTCCTGCAGGGCTTTCCCTTCCCGCAGGGTACACTTCAGACGTTCCGTCTCACGGTGAACGATCTTTGCGTCGTCCCCGGTGTACTGGTTCTCCAAGGTCCAGCCACGGGTTCCGCAGAGGATAAACTCCTCAGTCTCGTAGGCGTTGTTGAACAAAAAGTCCACGGAATACGCTCCCACGCGGTCGCGGAATTCCGTCAGCTTTTTCATGGTCTGCCACCAATAATCGTGGTTTCCCTTCAAAACGATCTTATGCCCGGGCAGGGATTCCAAAAAGCGGAAATCCGCCTCCGCTTCCTCGATGCGCATCCCCCAGGAAACGTCCCCTGCGATCACCACGGTATCCTCCGGAGAGACGGTGTTCTGCCAATTTTCATATATTCTTTGGGTATGGTTCTCCCAACGCTTGCCAAAAATATCCATGGGTTTGTTCATGGTCTGGGCAAGATGCAGATCTGCGATCACGAACAATGACATAAAATCCCTCCTTTCGGGAATACTGATACCGTCCGCAAAAAGCGCGACGGAAAGGAACGAACATCATGGAGCACAGAGATCACAATAAGCGCGTCCCCGAGCATATCAACGGTATTACCTGCAGTGTACAAAACTGCGTTCACAACGACGGCCAATGCTACTGCACCGCAGATCGCATCAGCGTAGGTCCTTGCACCGCCTGCTGCTGCGGTGACACCGTTTGCGCCACCTTTGAAAGCAAAAGCGACAAGCACTAAAAAAGGCTCTCTTTGGGAAAGCGAGGCTATCCGATACGGACAGCCTCGCTTTGATTACTTAAGAACGGGCAAAGGCAAGAACGGCCGACTTCATATCCTGAGGCGCGATCACTTCCGTGAACCGATCCTCGGCCTGCTCCAATGCCGCAAGGCGGGCGGGAGCGGGAATGCCGCTGATCTTCTGCAGACTGCGCAACGCCTCGAAGCCGTCTTCGGGAACGTCCTTCCCCAAGGACTCCAGCACTGCAGGAGAGAACTTATAGGGAGATGCGGTGGAAGCTACCAAAACGGTACGCTTTTCATCCAAAGAACGGCGATAGCTCTCTGCGGCGGAAAGTGCCACAGCGGTATGGGTATCTGCCAGATAGAACAAATTCTCGTGGAACTCACGCAAAACGTTCTTGGTCAAAGCCTCATCGCAGAAATAGGCGGCAAACTCTGCCTGCACCGCTTCCAAGACCTGCTCGTCTACGGTATAAACCCCGTCCTTTGCCAAAGCTTCCATGTAAGAAGCACACTTCTCGGGGCCTGCTACCAACCACAAAAGACGTTCCAGGTTGCTGGATATCAGGATATCCATAGAAGGAGAAACGGTCTGGTAGAAGGTTCTGCGTCTATCGTAAACGCCGTTGTTGATAAAGTCGGTCAGTACGTTGTTCTGGTTGGAAGCGCAGATCATCTTGCCTACGGGAAGTCCCATGCGCTTAGCCAGACAGCAAGCAAAAATGTTGCCGAAGTTACCGGTGGGAACCACAACGTCCATCAAATCGCCCTTGTTCAGTCTGCCTGCATTCATCAGATCGCAGTAGGCGGAAATATAGTACACCACCTGGGGAACCAATCTGCCCCAGTTGATGGAGTTTGCAGAGGAAAGGAACAGCCCCTCCTTGTCAAGAAGCTCTGCCATCTCGCTGTCGGCAAAGATAGCCTTCACGCCGCTTTGCGCATCATCGAAGTTGCCGGTGATGGCAGTAACGTTTACGTTGCTGCCCTGCTGAGTAGCCATCTGCTTCTTTTGGATACGGCTGACGCCGTCGGTGGGATAGAATACGTGAATTCTGACTCTGGGAACATCTGCGTAGCCCTCCAAGGCCGCCTTACCCGTATCACCGGAGGTAGCCACCAGGATCAGCGCGTCACGAGTTTCCCCGGTCTTCTCCAATGCCATAGAGAGCAAGTGGGGCATGATCTGCAACGCCATATCCTTAAAGGCGGAGGTAGGTCCGTGCCAAAGCTCCAAGATCTCCAAGCTTCCCACCTTGGTGATGGGAGTGGGATTGTTCTCGGGGAATTTAGGTGCGCCGTAAGCCAAGTTAGCGGCGTTCAAAAGCTCCTCGGCGGTATAGTCTGTAAGATACAGACCCATGATCTCCGCGGCACGCTGGGGATAGGTCATCCCTGCCAAGCGATCCAGGTCCTCGGCGGTCAGTGCGGGAATCTCCGTGGGGACAAACAAGCCGCCATCGGGAGCAAGTCCCTGCTTGATGACCTCTGCGGCAGTGTATTCTTTCTTCTCATTCCGTGCGCGGGTGCTGACGAATTTCATATCCGATATCCTCGATTCTGTTGATACTTTTCGGCGTTCCGTCGGGGTACAGATAAATCTCTATCCCGTCGATCCGCCTATGCCGTATACGCCGCGGCACCCAAATGCCGGGCCAATATAACACGGGGATCCTCCCCCGTTCCTCGTGGGCGTGAGAAAACTGCTTTGCGGCACGCTCGATCTTACGAAGCTTTTCCTCGTCCATAGCCTCCGCACCGGTACCCCACTGGGTTCCCGTTCTCGTTTTCACTTCCACAAAAAGCAACACGCCGCGGAAAAACCCCACAAGGTCGATCTCGCCGCCGTGAACGCTGTAATTTCTCGCTAAAATATGCACGCCCTGCTTTTCCAGGTATTGCAACGCCAGGTCTTCCCCCAGCTGACCTACCTGTCTGCCCCTCATGCCTTTGTCCCCAGGATCTTCCCCAAGAAGCTCATGCGGTGTGCGGGGCAAGGGCCATACTTCAAAATAGCCTCTCTGTGCACCTTAGTGCCGTATCCCTTATGCAGAGCAAAGCCGTACTGCGGGTACAGCTTGTCCAGCTCCAAGCAATCTCTGTCACGCTCCACCTTGGCAAGCACCGAGGCGGCGGCAATGGAAGGACATTTTGCATCTCCGCCGATGACGGGATAGGCAGGCACGGGAAAGCCTCTGGCAATGTTGCCGTCGATCAAGGCGGCGTCGGGAGGGATGGAAAGCCCCTCCATGGCGCGGCGCATGGCCAGCAACGCGCACTCCAAAATGTTCAGCTGTTCGATCTCCTCTACCTCCGCACGGGCAATGGCGTATGCCAACGCCTGCTCCTTGATGCGGTCGTAGAGCTGATCCCGCTTTTTGGGAGAAAGCTTTTTGGAATCGTCCAATCCCTCGATGATCAGCCCCTTGGGCAAAATCACCGCGGCGGCATAAACAGGGCCTGCAAGAGGACCTCTTCCCGCCTCGTCGCAACCGCAGATCACCTGCAGTTCCTCGGTATAAAAGCCGTTTTCCGTCTCCCAATTCAGCATTTCGGCACCTTCTTTATCTCAGTCTAACGTGATCTCGCCGATCTTTCCGGCGCGGAACTCATCCAACAGCACGGCGGCGGTACGGTCGTCATCCACCTCTGCACCGCTACGAATAAAGCCGCGCTTGCGGGCGATCTTCTGGAACAGATCGTAATCGGAATCCTCTTCCGTCCATTCCACCTTGTATCTGGCGATCAACAGCTCGGGATAATTCACTCTCAGCATCCCCAAAAGGGAGCAGGAAAGCTCGATCTGATCCAAGATCTCATCACGGATCGCACCCAAGGCCGCCAGCTTTTTGGCAACCGTCTGATCCTCAAACTTATGCCACAGCACACCGGGGGTATCCAAAAGCTCCACGCCCATGGAGGGCACGGGGATCCACTGGTTGTGGCGGGTCACGCCGGGACGATCCTCCGCCTTTGCCCGTCTGCTACCGGCAAAGGTGTTGATGAAGGTGGATTTTCCCACGTTGGTAATTCCCACCACCATGGCACGAATGGGCTTCTTCATCCCTTTTGCGGCGTAACGCTCCAGCTTTTCCGCCATCAACTCCCGAATGGCAGGGGCCACGTTCTTGACACCCATGCCCGTCTTGCAGTCGATGGGAATGACCATACGATCCTTGCCCTTCAGCTGGTTCACGTAGCGGCTCACCGCCCGTCTGTCCGCCAAGGAGCACTTGGTCAACAGCGTCAAGCTGGGCTTGTTCTTGAACAGCTCTGCAAAGGAGGGATTGCGGCTGGAGATAGGCGCACGGGCATCCAAAAGCTCGATGACCATATCCACCAAAGGCAGATCTTCCTGTATTTTTCGTTTTGCGCGGGTCATGTGCCCCGGGTACCAAACGATCTGTTTATCCATGTTTCACCAAAAAATCAATCTACTGTGCCGAATTCCTGCAGGGGGAACACACGCAAGATCACTTTTCCCAAAATGTGATCCACGTCCTGTTGGCCCACCTCCAAATAACGGCTATCCTTGGAGTTGTTACGGTTGTCACCCATGACGAAGACCTTGCCTTCCTCAACGGTGAACTCGCACACTCCGTTCTCGTCCACACCGTACATACGATCCATGTCCGCCGCGTACATTGTGGCACCCGCCAATCTGCGGATATAGGTTTCATCAAGCAGTACGCCGTCTACCTCCACCTCCCAATGGGTGAAGTCGATGCGAACTCTCTGCCCTTCCGAAGCAATCACGCGCTTGATCAAGGGCTGACCGTCGTTCATGATGTTCAGCACCACGATGTCCCCGGTCTTGGGCTCATACATAAAATCGGAAATGATCAACGTATCCGCATGGTTGGAGCTGTCTCCTCCGTGCAGAGTGGGAAGCATGGAATCGCCATCCACCGTTACGTTGCGGAAGAAGAACAAAAACAGCACGATCATCACGGAAAGGGCGATGCAGAAGGTCTCTACGTATTCAAACATCGTCCGCACAGCGGAAAACCCACGGTCTTCTTTTTTCTCCACGGGGGCCGGTGTCTCATCACAAGCAGGTTCTTCCTCAGAAGCCTCTACCTCGGAGGTCTCCCCGCTCTCGGCAGGCTCTTCGGGAAGGGTATCGGAAAGCGTTTCCTCGGTTACTTCCGTGGATTGAAGCTCTTTTTCTTCCATGCCGTCATCTCCTTTTCTAAAAGTTTATCCCAAAGAATGCGTTAAAAAACGCCTCTTGCTCAGCAATAAGCAAAAGGCGCCTCAGGAAAGAGGCGCCTTGCATCAAAGTCAGATTTTTTCTTTTACCTTTGCGCTCTTGCCCACTCTGTCACGCAGGTAGTACAGTTTTGC
>JAFYNA010000125.1 GCA_017549925.1 Clostridia bacterium
GGAAGCAATATTGTCTTTCTTTGCCATACCGTCATCCTTTCTAAAAAGCGCATTTTGCCTAACATAACAATCAGGATCGGGCGTCAACCCGATCCTGATGAAAGGCTATTCTTTTTACTTCAAACATACTATATCATATTCTTCCCAAAAAAGCAAGGGGTTTTGTAAAAAAAGTATGGGAGAAATGAGGGGGCTTGATGGACGCGATTCATACCAACGGGTCGACGTCCAAGGCGACCCGAAATGCGTTCAATAGGAACCTCATCCGATCCCTTTGGGATCTTCCCTTATCCCCATGGGGGAAGGCGAGGCTCACCTTCGGTGAGCGCAAAAGGCTTTCGATCCTGCGTAGCCATAAGTAATGGCGAATAAATATACGAATTCATCATCCGCCCCGAAGGGGCATACGATCATTCTCGCTTGCGAAGCAAGCATCTTGCCTTCCCCTATGGGGAAGGAGGACCGTTTTCGGACGGAACCAAACATGGGAAATGAACCTTTGCTTCTCTCCGAAAATGGGGGATGAGGTTCCTATTTCCCATCTTTGGCTATTTCCGCAATCCCACCCCTTCACCATTCACAATTTTTTTCCAAATACCACTTGCGTTTATCAAATATCTTTGCTATAATAATAAAAACATACAATGAGGGGGAGTCTGCCCATGAATATGCAGCCCAAATATAAACGCGTGTTACTCAAGCTTTCCGGCGAGGCCTTGTCCGGTGACGGAAACAAAATCCTGGATGACGGTTTCCTTCGCTCCGTGGCGGAGCAGATCGCTTCCTGCGTAAAGGCAGGGGTGCAGTTCGGTATCGTCATCGGCGCGGGAAATATCTGGAGAGGTGCCCGTCAGGGCGGTCTTTCCATCGACCGTGTGAGAGGCGATCACATGGGTATGCTTGCCACCGTGATCAACTCCCTTGCCATGCAGGATTATCTCATCTCCGCAGGAGTGGATGCCAAGGTGATGAGTGCCTTCCAGATCCAGCAGGTCTGCGAGCCCTACGCTCAGTATAAGGCCATGGAATATCTGGAGCAGGGCAGTGTGGTGCTGATCCCCTGCGGCGTGGGTTATCCCTATTTCTCCACCGACACCGGCATGATGCTGCGCGCCGTGGAGCTGAAGTGCGACGTACTTCTTTCCGCCAAGAACGTGGACGGCGTTTACGACAGCGATCCTGCCAAGAACCCCGACGCCAAGAAGTACGACACCCTCACCTACAACGAGATCCTTTCCAAGAATCTCAAGGCCATCGACCTTACCGCCTCCGCCATCGGCAGAGAGAACGGTATGCCCGCCTTGATCTTCGGGCTTTCCCACCCGGAGAACATCACCCGTGCCGTGATGGGCGAGAACATAGGCACTCTGATCACCGAATAAAAAAGCTTCACATAGAAAGGAAAATCACCATGAGTTTCGACAAAAAGCCTTACGAGTCCAAAATGCAGAAGACCATCGAGGTTCTGGAATCCGAATTTGCCACCATCCGCGTCGGCAGAGCTTCCGCAAGAGTTTTGGATAAGATCACCGTTTCCTACTACGGCAGCCCCACCGGCATCGACGGCGTTGCTACCGTAAAGACCCCCGATGCAAGAACCCTGCTGATCCAGCCCTGGGAGACCTCCATGCTGAAGGAGATCGAGAAGGCGATCGCCGCTTCCGACCTGGGCATCACTCCCCAGAACGACGGCAAGGCCATCCGTCTGAACTTCCCCCCGCTCACCGAGGAGCGTCGTAAGGAGTTCACCAAGAAGACCGCAAAGATGGGCGAGGAAGCTAAGGTTGCTATCCGTAACCTGCGCAGAGATGCCAACGAGGATATCAAGAAGCTGAAGAAGGACAGCATCATCACCGAGGACGATCAGAAGAACGCAGAAAAGGTTGTTCAGGATCTCACCGACAAGTACGTTAAGCTGGTGGATGCCGCTGTTGCAAAGAAGGACAAGGAGATCATGGAGATCTAATGGAACGTCCTGCCTTTAAGACGCTTCCTACCCACGTTGCCATGATTATGGACGGGAACGGCCGTTGGGCAAAAAAACGGCTGCTGCCCCGTACCGCCGGGCACAAGGTGGGGCTTGACACCTTTGTGGAAATGGTGGATACCTGCAGCGATCTGGGGATCCCTTACATGACGGTGTACGCCTTCTCCAGTGAGAACTGGAACAGAGAGAAAACCGAGGTGGATGCCTTGATGTCCTTGATGGAATCGGGCATCCGCCGTTACACCCCCGAGATGCACCGCAAGAACATCCGTCTGCATCTCATGGGGGATCTTTCCCGTTTTCCGGAAAAAGAACGCGCCTCCTTGCTTGCTTGCCAAGAGGAGCTTTCCCGCAATACGGGGATGACCCTTTCCATCTGCCTCTCCTACGGGGGCAGACAGGAAATTTTGCACGCCGTCAACCAACTGTTGGCGGAAGGGAAGACCGCAGTTACCATGGAGGACTTGGAAAAGCACCTCTATTCCGCAGGTATTCCCGACCCGGATCTGATCATCCGCACCAGCGGAGAATATCGGATCTCCAACTTTTTGTTATGGCAGTCCGCCTATGCGGAATATTATTTTACCGACGTGTATTGGCCGGATTTCAAGAAGGAAGAGCTTTACAAGGCACTTTCCTCCTTTGAGACCCGCAAAAGACGCTTCGGAAAGTAAGAGGTATCCTTATGTTAACACGTATCATCACGGCAGTGGTTGCCTTGTGCCTGCTGGTGCCGATTTTGCTGTTTGCGCCTGCCTGGGCGGTGGCTTCCTTGTTTGCTCTTTTGGGCGCGGTGGCCATCTATGAGTTTTTCTCCTGCGTGGGGTTCAAAAAAGAAGTGTGGCTGCTGGTGATCTCCATCCTCAGCCTGACCCTTTCCATCGGGTGTAGCATTGCAAACGTTGAGCTTATAGTAGAGTACGCCTTTGAGGATTGGTTCAAGTACCTCGCGATGCTGCCCTCCTTCCTGCAGGCCGTCACCGTGCTGGCGTTCATCCTGGCCGCGGTGATCCGATACAAGCAGCTCCCCGTGGACCGTCTGGTGATGCTGTTCGGGCTGTTCTGGTATACCAAGATCGGCTTTTCCGCGCTTTCGGGATTGGCGATGGAGGGCGGCTATCTGCAAGAAGTGGTTGGCGCCACCATACCTCTTTGGATCGCCTTGTGCATCCCGTGGGTAGCGGATACCTTGGCGTATTTCTCCGGCTTCTTCTTCGGCAAGAAAAAGCTCTGCCCGGAGATCTCTCCCAAAAAGACGGTGGAGGGTGCCATTGGCGGCGTTGCCGGAACGGGTGTCACTGCGGTGCTGGTCTTCGGCTTTGCAAAGAGCTGGGAGATCGTCCCTCTGCTGGTGGTGTTCTTCGGCGCCATGATTTTGGCGGTGGTCTCCATCTACGGCGACCTGTTTGCCTCGGTGGTGAAGCGTCACTTCGGGGTCAAGGATTACGGCAAGCTGTTCCCCGGTCACGGCGGTATTATGGATCGCTTTGACAGTACCATCCCTGTAGCAATCACCTTGCAGGTGCTTTTGCTCATCCCCTACGTTGAGAAACTGATATGACGTCATCGATTTGTATTTTAGGCTCTACGGGCTCTATCGGCACCCAAGCCTTGGACGTTGCCCGTAAGCATCATATTCCCGTCACCGCTTTGGCGGCGGGCACAAGAGAAGAAACGTTGGAAAGGCAGGCACGAGAGTTCCTGCCTGCCGCCGTTTATATTGACGATTCCCGTTACGCCTCCTTGAAGGCCAGACTTGCGGATACAAGCATCCGCGTGCTGTCCGGCAGGGAAGGTCTGATCGAGCTGGCGGCCACGGACACCTCCCCTACGGTGGTGAACGCCTTGACGGGAATTTTGGGCTTTTTGCCCACCCTTTCCGCCGTGGAGGCAGGGAAGGACATTGCCCTTGCCAACAAGGAGACCTTGGTGGCAGGTGGCGACTTGGTTATGTCCCGCGCCGCGGAAAAGGGTGTAAAGATCCTGCCCGTGGACAGCGAGCATTCCGCCATCTTCCAATGCCTGCAATGCGGCGGCAAGGCGAAGAAGATCCTGCTCACCGGCTCGGGAGGGCCTTTCTTTGGGAAAGACAAAGCCTTCTTGGAAACCGTTACCGCCGCAGATGCCCTGCGCCATCCCAATTGGAGCATGGGCCCCAAGATCACCGTGGATAGCTCTACTTTGATGAACAAGGGCTTGGAGTTTATCGAGGCGGTGCATCTCTTCGGCGTCACCCCCGACCGGATCGAGGTGGTGATCCAGAGGGAGAGCATCATCCATTCCATGGTTCAGTTTGAAGATAACGCCGTGCTGGCACAAATGGGTGTGCCGGATATGCGGCTTTGCATCCAATACGCCTTGACCTACCCGGAGCGTACCGAATCCCCCGCAGGGGAGCTGGATCTCTTTGAAGTAGGCAAGCTCACCTTCTATAAGCCCGATACCCGGACCTTCCCGCTGTTGCAGTTGGCAAAGGACACCATCACCAAGGGGGGAAACCTGCCCGCCGCCATGAACGGTGCCAACGAGGAGGCCGTGGGCAGATTCTTAAAGGGAGAGATCTCCTATCTCCGCTTGTTTGACATCGTCATTGCCGCCACGGCACAGACGGCGTTTATCCAAAACCCCACCGCAGAGGAGATCCTTGCCTCCGACCGCGCCGCAAGAGAGTACGTGCGCGGGCATTGACCCCCTTCCCAAGAAAGGAAAGATTTTTAGTATATGGTTACCATTCTCGTTACACTTTTGATCTTTGGCATTCTGGTCACCGTCCATGAGCTGGGGCACTATCTGGTTGCCCGTGCCTCCGGGGTGGCGATCATTGAGTTTTCCATCGGCATGGGGCCCAAGATCAAGACCTGGCAGGGCAAGATCAACGCCTTTTCCATCCGCGCCCTTCCCATCGGCGGCTACGTTCGTATGGCAGGGGAGCCGGGAGAGGACGACGACGTGGAGTCCATGGTGGCTTGCATCGACAGAAAGCCCATCAATGAGGTTCACATCTTCAAGCGGATGCTCATCGTCCTGGCAGGCCCCGTGATGAATATTTTGCTGGCGTTTGCCATTATGTTGGTTTTTGTAAGTACCAGCCCGGTTCTTGGTAGCGTTCAAGTTGCGCAATTGATGGAACACAACGTAAGCGGCCAAAAGGGATCTGAAGGTATTCTGCCAGGAGATATTATCTTGGAAATCGACGGTAAAGATATCCATTGCTATCCGGATCTTGCTTACAAAATTATGGTGGACGGTCCTTTTGGAGTAGAGGTTTTAGTTGAACGGAATGGCGTCCAAAAAAGACTCCATGATGTATTTTTCGCTTATCAAGAGGAAAACGGTGTCGTCTATGGTGTCATAGATTTCAAGGTGTTTGCCAAAGATAAAACATTCGAAAATGTCATGTATGAAGCCTTTTATCAGGGGTATAGTACCATTTATCAAACTGTAGATTCTCTTTTTGATGCGATCACTGGTCGTTACGGTATAGAGGCCGTGGGCGGGCCCGTTGCCATCGGCGAGCAGATTGGGGAAGTCCTGGACTCTTCCGAAAGCTTTGCCGATACTCTTAGATACTTGGAGTCGCTTACCGCAATGATCTCCGTCTCCCTTGGTATTATGAATCTGTTGCCCATCCCCGCGCTGGACGGCGGGCGATTCCTGATCTACGTCATTGAGGCCATCCGCCGCAAGCCCTTGCCCAAAAACGTGGAGGAAAAGGTAGTGGGCGGTACCATGGTGGCACTGCTCGTCCTCATGGCGCTGGTGTTCTTTAAGGACATCGTAGCGTTGTTTTGAGAAAGAACGGTTAAAAGAAACCTTATTCCCAAAAACTATCGTTTTTGGATGATAAAAGAGTATATTTTTCCGAAAACGGAAGTTTTCGGCATTAAAAGTTTCTTTGGAGATTCTTAAGAACCTTTCTTTTCAAAGAAAGGTTCTTAAGGCGTACTGAATATGTCAAACACAGTAACCATCGGCAACGTGGCCATCGGCGGGGGAAACCCCGTGGCCATCCAATCCATGACCAATACCCATACCGCAGATAGGGAAGCTACTTTGCGGCAGATCCTTGCTCTTGAACAGGCGGGCTGTCAGATCGTCCGCTTTACGGTGAACACCCCCGAGGCGGCGGAGTCCATCCCGTACCTGCGGGAGCATACCCACATCCCCTTGGTGGCGGACATCCACTTTGACTACCGTCTGGCTTTGAAGGCGGCGGAATACGGCATCCACAAGATCCGTATCAACCCTGGCAACATCGGCTCTGCGGACCGTATCCGTCAGGTGGCAAGGGTGTGCAACCAAAAGAACATCCCCGTGCGCATCGGCATCAACGGCGGCTCTTTGGAGAAGGAGCTGCTTGCCAAATACGGCTCTCCCACCCCCGAGGCGCTTTGTGAATCCGCCTTGAAGGCGGCGAGAGAGTTTGAGGAGGCGGGGCTTTCCAATTTGGTGCTTTCTGTGAAAAGCTCCTCTGTACCCAATATGATCAAGGCCAACCGTCTGCTGGCACAGCAGTGTGACTATCCCCTCCATTTGGGCGTGACGGAAACCGGCACCAAGCGGGGCGGCACGGTGAAATCCGCCGTGGGCATCGGCTCTTTGCTTTGCGACGGCATCGGAGACACCATGCGTGTGTCCCTCACCGCTGATCCCGTGGAGGAGATCTACGCCGCAAAGGAGATCCTGCGTGCCTGCGGTCTTTTGGGCGGCGTGAATTTGATCTCCTGCCCCACCTGCGGCAGAACGGAGGTGGATCTGATCCGCTACGCCGAGGAGCTGCAGGGATTGATCGATACCCTTTCCGTCCCCGTGGGGAAGAGACTGAACGTAGCCTTGATGGGCTGTGTGGTCAACGGCCCCGGGGAAGCCAGAGAAGCCGACGTGGGCGTGGCAGGCGGCAAGGGCGAAGCGGTGCTTTTCCGTAAGGGCGAGATCGTCTGCAAGATCACCGAGGAGAATATTGTTCCCGTTTTGTGGGATGAAATCAACCGTCTTTTGAAGTAAGAAGAAACAGCCTATTGAAACGGCAACATATTTGAGAGAATTCGTTTTTTTGGTGGCTTCGCCGACGAAAAAACACCGCTAAGACGAGCAAAGCGAGTCCGCGCGCCGAGGGGAGCTGACAATTTCTCAGATTTTGTCAAGCGGCGATAAGCGCGCGAACTTCACTTGTAAAACGGAGTTTTACA
>JAFYNA010000126.1 GCA_017549925.1 Clostridia bacterium
ATCATGCTGTTGGAATCCTTGAATGCGTTCAAGGTGATCTTGGTGATGGTCTGAACGGAGCCCAGGTCTACCACCAGCTCAAGAGTAGCGGGAACAGCGGCGTCAACACCGTCGGTGTGGGTGAAGCCCTTGTTCTCGAAGGAAACGAAGCCTGCATCGGAGAATGCGGTAGCATTGGCTGCGGTGTTGCCGTCGATCAGCTTAGCAAGAGCTGCTTCATCGAAAGCCAGCTTGCCATCCAGAACCTTAGCGGAAACGGAGGGCTCAGCAGCGGGAGTCTCGGGCTCTACGGGAGCCTTAGCAGCCTCGTAAACCTCGATCTCGTTGAGGAATACGAAGGTGGTTCTCATCTTCATCTCCAGCTGAACGTAACGAGCGTCAACTGCGGTCTCCAGAGCGAACTCAACCCAAAGAACGTCGGTAGCACCGGTCTCGGGCCACTCGAGGGATACAACGTCAACATCGGTGTAGGTCTCGCCGTCGGTGGAAACCTTCAGAGTGATGGTCTCGGGAGCGGTGATACCGGAGGTGCAACCATTGAATACGTTTACACGTACCTTGTCAATGGAAGCGGTTGCGCCAAGGTCAACGGTAGGCTTTGCAATGCCGTCGATTGCGTTGGTTTTGTTGGCCTCATTGCCGGCAAGGTCCATGCCGGGGTTCCAGTAGAAGCCGAACCAATCTTCAGCATTGTAGGTGAGGGAGTCGAGTGCGACGCCATCGGTCAGGTCAGCGTTGTAGCTGCCGCGATCTGCTGCGTTGAGAACTTCTTTGCCGAGAGCGATGTTGGTCTCTTCAGCGGAAACGAACATTACGCCGCAGAGAGAAGCAACCAGAGCAACGACAAGAAGAGTTGCAAGAGTCTTTTTCATGTGTTTTCTCCTTTATGGATTTTATGTTAATTGTATATTACAACATTTTTTCCAATTTGTAAAGAGGGTTTTCGTATTTTCTTGATAATTGCCAAAAATTACTTTACTTTTTGGGCAGTTTCACGAAGGCTTCTTATCAAAGCGGTGTTTGAACAAAGAAAAACGGCTCCCCTTTTACAGGGAGCCGCATAAATTTAAAACTATGATCAGCGTCTTACCTTGCCGACCGTAGCCACGCCGGCAGACCCGGAACCGCGAACACCGGTATTGCCGGGCTCGGGAACGTCAGAGGATCCTTCCTCTCTGAGAAGATTTTTTCATTTTCTTAGAGAAGAGCACACTTTTCTCGGTTTGCAAATAGTTTTTTTTGCAAAAAAATCAATCTTTTTCTGCCAAAATATGCAAAATCTCCCGAAGCATGCCCTCATAGTCCTCCCATTTCAGGCTGACTACGTCTCCCAGCCAATGACCGTCGGTGTAATATTTGTCTGTCTCGGTGTTCTTCAAAACGGTGAAAATCAGATTATCTGCAACCTCATCTCCCTTGAGTGCACGCACCTTTTCCAGCAGCTCGTAAAGCTGGATCGCTTTCTTCAGAGCCTTGTAGCGCAAGGTCAGCAGAGGCTTGCCGGAGGGAGAAGGATATACGAAGTTGGTATCCCCCGCGGCAAAGTCGCCGTAGCGGATATCTTTTCTGGGATCGTCGTTCCAAACGGTGTAGTTCCACCGCAGGAAGCCCTGCATCCGTGCCCAAGAGGTAAAGGCGCCGATGAACAGTGTCTCGCAAAGATCACTCTTCAAGAAGGTGTTGGGCCAATGGGGAGCGCAGCAAACGTACCACAGGAAGCGCTTACCGGGCATGGTATCGCGATATTTCTGCAAAAGTGCCAAATGGGTGAACAAATGACCGGAATAGGGAACGAAGTCGGAGATCTCTTCCCCGAACTCCTCAATAAATTCGGAATGGTTGATGGCCGCCTTGCAACGGAAGGTGGGCTCTACCTGCAAAAGACGCTCCATGGAGGCGCGATACTTCTGCACGTCAGCAGGCTCGTCCGCCGCTACACGAACACGGTCGATCTGCTGCGTCTTCTTGAAGTAGTCTGCCAGCAGACGGATATACGTCTCCAGCTCCTCTTCGGTACGGAGATACTTATAAGCGCCGTCCGCCTCGTCCAGATAGCGCACGTGCAGGGCATCGGGATCCTCTGCGGCAAGTCTGCCGAAGCCCTCCTCCTCTACGCACCATACGTTCATCAGGCCGTAAAGAGAGATCTCGTCCTTGATACCGTACTTTGCGCACAGATCGATGTATCTCTGCATAGGACCGAAGTCCGCAACCAGCTCGCCCTCCTTGGTCTTGGAAAGAGGAACGATGGAATATTCAAAGAGGTTTGCCGCCATGCGGTACTCACGGAAGCAAGACTGGCCGCCCCAGGGTGCTTCGGTAACCACAAGGGTAACCGCCTTCTGCCCCAGCTCCGCCAAGGATTTCACGTAGGGCTCCAGCACGGCGAAATGGGCATCGCTCCACAGCTTGACCTCGTGCTTGCGGGCAATGTTGGAAAGATGCTGCCACAGATCCAGATGGAATTTGTTCTCCGCAGGTGCGTGCATCACCACGGAGAAGACCTCGATCTCCGCAGTAACCTCACCCACCTTCACCTCATCCTCAAACATGGCACGCTCAAACAAGGACAGAGTGATCGTCTGCTTGCCAACAGGGGCATCGGCAGGGATCTCCACCTCGCAGAAGATCGCGCGGGTGTAGTTGGCGGTCTGCTCGGTGACCTCGTCCTCCAAAAGGGCGTCGGCACGGAAATATCCGTCGTCGCAGACGTGCATATCCTCAATATGCAGAGAAACGCCCGCAGGTGCGGCAACGCGCAGAGTGGACAAAGCACCCTTCTGGGAGAGATGGGGAACGGTTCCCACATTCAACGCCCAAGGCGTATCCTTACACACCAAAAGCTGGAAGGCAGCGTTCATTCCCCTTGCGGTGCAGAGAGAAATGGTCTTTGACATATCATCTATCATGGTAGGATGGAACTGCTGGTAGGAGCCGTAAACCAATTTAAAGGTTTCGGGCACGAGAGCATAACGGATCATGGTTTTGTTTCCTTTCTATTTATATATGCATCCTCAGCAAAGGCCGTAAGCCTTTGCCAGCTTTTCGAACGCGGGGAGAGAACGCTTGATCTGCTGGGTAGAAACGCAATAGGAGATGCGCACGTAGCCGGGACAGCCAAAGCTGTCAGAGGCCACCAGCAGGATCTCAAATTCCTTTGCCTTCTCACAGAAGGCGGCGGCATCCTCCACGGGAGACTTCACGAACAGATAAAAAGCACCGTCGGGGTACACGCAGGAGAAGCCGTAGGAGGAAAGAGCACCGTACAGCAGATCGCGGTTGGTGCGATACACCTCCATGTCGGCAGTCTTGCCCAGAACGGAGGGCAACAGCTTTTGCATCATGCTGGGGGCGCAGACAAAGCCCAAGGCTCTACCCGCACCGCAGACAGCGGCATAAACCTCGCTGTATTCCGCCATGCGGTTGCATACGGCGATGTAGCCGATACGCTCGCCGGGGAGGGACAGAGATTTACTGAAGGAATAGCACACCAAAGTGTGATCGTACAGATTGGTCAGGTAGGGCACCTCCGCGGTGGCATCGTACACCAGCTCGCGGTAAGGCTCGTCGGAAAGCAGGAAAATGGGGCTTCCGTAGGCATCGCTCCGCGCCTTCAACAGATCGCAAAGCTTGCGCAGGGTGTCTGCGGAAAGCAACGCGCCGGTAGGGTTGTTGGGAGAGTTGATGATGACCGCCTTGGTTTTGGGATTTATAATCTCCTCCAAAGCGGGGAAATTAATCTGAAATCTCTCCAGATCCGCAGGAACCACCCGCAAAACCGCACCCGCCTGCTCTGCAAACACGCGGTACTCCGGGAAGAAGGGGGCAATGACCACCACCTCATCCCCGGGGTTGCAAAGGGCGTTCAGAGAGACGGTAAGAGACGCCGCCGCACCGCAGGTCATATACAGATCCTCGGGACGGATCCCCGCCTCAAAGCGGGCGTTAAGATCTGCCGCAATGGCGGCGCGCACGTCCGGCGCACCCTGGGCGGAGGTATAGCCGTGGAGAGCCACGGGGTCAGTCTCCGTCAGCAGGCGAAGCAAGCCCTGCTCCACCTCTGCGGGAGCGGGAACGCTGGGATTGCCCAAGCTGAAATCGAACACGTTCTCCCGTCCGATCTCCGCCGCTCTTTTATTGCCGTATTCAAAGGTCTCGCGAATAACACTTCGCACTTGACCCAATTTTACCATTTTTTGATTGATCACCATAGCTCAACTTCCTTTTTCTAAGTTCTTCACCTCTGCAGTATAGCACACCCCGCAAAAAAATGCAATGATTTTTTCTCAACCTTTTCCGTAGGAACGCATATTTTCGAACAGTCTCGCCAGATCTGCCTTGGTCAACACCCGAGAGGCGTCCAACAATCCGCCGCTTGCCTCCCAGATCCCCGTGGAATCCGCAGACACCAAAGCGGTGCAAGCCCAGGCGGGAGTGGTGTCCAGATCGGTGAATTCCTGCTTGGGAGACAGTGCAGGGGTTCCCAGCATCCGCATGGCCATGTATACCGCATCCGCTACGGTGACGGGGTCATCGGGTCGGAACTTACCCTGCTCTAAATACACCCACCCCGTGGCAATGGCGTTCCGCAGGAAGCCCTTCTTCCCGGAGGAAAGCCCCGTATCATCCACCGCCTCGGTATCCGCCGCCGCGGTCACATCCCCGTCCTGCCCCATAAGGCACATCATCATAACCAAGCAATCGATCTTAGAAACCGTCTCCTCCGGGTCGAAGTAATAGCTCCCCTTTTCCAGACGGTAGGTCATCACCTGCGAACCGCACAGACGGATGGCGGCTCCGTGCAAGGGAGAGTCCTTCATATCCTCAAAATAGATCCCCGTCTCGTTCTCCTCTACGAAAAAGGTCACCAAGGTCTCGGCGGACTTGCTTCCGTAGCGGTCGGAGGCTACGTAGGTGAAGGTGTCCTCCCCGACAAACCCTTCCTCGGGCAGATAGACCGCCTCCCCGTCAACAATTTCCACCGTGCCGTGGCGGGGATAGGTAAGAATTTGATAAAGCACCTCGTCCCCGTTGGGATCAGAGGCCGCCAAGGGGGCAAAGCAAGCCACGGAATCAAAGGTGTAGGCGGAAGCATTCACAGTCACCGGCGGGAAGTTCTCGCTCTCCGACACGGTGATCACGCAGGAAAGCTCCCGTTCCTCCCAACCGGGAGCGTTGGCGGTGAAGGTGAAGGTCTCCTCCCCCTCCTTCCCCGCAGGAACGTATTTCAATCGATCCAAGGAGGACACGGGCACCGTCTGCCCCGCAAGCACCGCTACCCCGCCCAGCATGAGAACGCCGTTTTCCGGCAACGTGCCCATCACGATATAGGAGGTGTCCGCTCCCGTAAGGGCGCAGAACTCCGCAGAGGTGAAGGAAAGATCCTCTTGATAGGAGGTGTGGCGGTACAGCACCGCATCCTTACGAAGATAATCCAGCCCCGGCGAAAGCTCTCCCGAGGAGGAGGTCTCCCCCTCGCCGCTGCACCCGGTGAGCAAAACAGCAAACAAACACAAACAGATCCAAAAACGTTTCACAAAAAACACCCTTCCTTTCTCTTTATTCTTATTGCATTTTTCTTTTCAATATGCTAAAATAAAAAAAAAGAGGCAGAGAAGGTGATCTTCGTGTTCAAATCCATAGAAGAAAGCGCAAAGCTTTTGGAGGAGATGATAAGCGCATCGCGCCATCTCGTCTTTTTCGGCGGCGCAGGCGTTTCCGTGGAAAGCGGGATCCCCGATTTCCGTTCTGCGGACGGGCTCTTCAACACCAAGTGGAAATATCCCCCGGAGACGGTACTGTCCCACAGCTTTTTCGAAAGCAACACGGAAGATTTTTACCGGTTCTACCGTGAGAAGATGATCGCCCTGTGGGCAAAGCCAAACCCCGCCCACCTGCGGCTGGCAGAATGGGAGCGGACAGGCAAGGCCATCTCTGTGGTCACCCAGAACATCGACGGCCTGCACCAAGCGGCGGGAAGCAAGGTGGTGTACGAGCTGCACGGCTCGGTGCATCGCAACCGCTGTATGAAATGCGGCAAGCTCTACGACGTCCACGCCGTGGCGGACTGCACGGAAATCCCCCGCTGTGACTGCGGCGGGATCATCAAGCCCGAGGTGGTGCTTTACGAAGAGCCCTTGGACGATGTGACCGTTACGGGCGCGGTGAACGCCATCGCCTCGGCGGACACCATGATCATCGCAGGCACTTCCCTGCGGGTCTACCCTGCGGCAGGGCTGATCCGCTATTTCGGCGGGGAAAATCTGATCTGCATCGACCCCAACGCCAAGGAGATGCGGGGTGCCGTTACCCTTCCCCACCCGGTGGGCAAATTGTTTGAAAAGATACATTTATCATAAAGGAGTTCAACCATGAAACGTTCCGAGATCAACAAGATCCTGCGCGAGACCATCGCGTTCCTGAAGGAGCAGAACTACGCGCTGCCTCCCTTCGCTTACTTCACCCCCGAGGAATGGGCAGAAAAGGGTCACGAATACGACGAGATCCGTAACAATATGCTGGGCTGGGACATTACCGACTACGGCCACGGCGATTTCAACCGCATCGGTCTGTTCCTGTTCACCATCCGTAACGGTAACTTGAAGGATCCGAACTGCAAGAAGCCCTATGCGGAGAAGTACCTCATCTCCCAGGAGGATCAGGACAGCCCCATGCACTTCCACTGGAACAAGATGGAGGACATCATCAACCGCGCAGGCGGACATTTGATGGTAAAGGTATACAACTGCGGAGAAAACGAGGAACTGGCCGACACCCCCGTTACCGTCAATCTGGACGGCTGTGTCAAGACCGTTCCCGCAGGCACCGTGCTTCGTCTGTTGCCCGGTGAATCCATCACCCTGCCTCCCTACCAGTACCATGAGTTCTGGGCAGAAAAAGGCTACGGCCCCTGCTTGATCGGCGAGGTCTCTATGGTGAACGACGACACCAACGACAACCGCTTCTACGAGCCCCAGGGCAGATTCCCCACCATTGAGGAGGATGAGCCCCCGCTGTACCTGCTCTGCCACGAGTATCCTGCGGCACGCGATTGACGGCCCGGCAATGGTTTCCACGCCTCTTTTGAGATCGGGGAAACAAATCCATAAAAAAATCAAAAAGCTCTTGACAAACTATCAAGAATGTGGTATGCTTTGTAGTGCTGATTGCGGATCTGCCGTGGTCGGCACTACGGGCGTCGCGTCGCTTCGCACCATACGGAGGGATATCGAAGCGGTCATAACGAGGCGGTCTTGAAAACCGTTAGGGAGCAATCCCACAAGGGTTCGAATCCCTTTCCCTCCGCCATCTCTAAAAGAGAATATTTGATTTCATCGTCACCAATGCGGAAGTACTCAAGTGGTGAAGAGGCGCCCCTGCTAAGGGTGTAGGTCGGGTAACCGGCGCGAGAGTTCAAATCTCTCCTTCCGCGCCACAACAAAAGGCTCGCTTTATGCGTGCCTTTTGTTGTGGCATTTTGATTTAGGGAAGATTTGAACTCTCGC
>JAFYNA010000127.1 GCA_017549925.1 Clostridia bacterium
CGGCGACACCGCATGGAAGGACGAGGACGGCTTCTATTGGTACGTGGGCAGAACCGACGATCTGATCAAGTCCTCCGGCTACCGCATCGGGCCCTTTGAGATCGAAAGCGTGCTGATGGAGCTTCCCTACGTGCTGGAGTGCGCCATCACCGGCGTGCCCGATCCCGTTCGCGGCCAGGTGGTCAAGGCTACCATCGTGCTGACCCAAGGCACCGAGGGCAGCGAAGCGTTGGTAAAGGAGATCCAAACCTACGTGAAGACCCACACCGCACCCTACAAGTATCCCAGAGTGGTGGAATTCGTAAAAGAGCTTCCCAAGACTATTTCCGGTAAAATCCGCCGTGTGGAGCTGAAAGGGAAATAAAAATAAGGTTTTCCGTCAAATCCGACAATTTTTTTACACGTGTTTCTACAAAATAACGGTTGACAACCCGCAGGAAATGTGGTAACATATAGGAAACGATCATAAGGAGTTATTTTGCCATGAAGAATAAAAACGTCACCGCCGAGGAAATGACCGCGCAGACCCCCGCAGAACCCAAGAAGGTTAAGGCGGAGAAGGATAAAAAAGAACTCCACAGCATTCTGTTCACTTTGGCGTGGGTGCTGGCCGCAGTGGCATTGGTTTTGGCTCTGCTGGGTCAGAACGCTATGAACAGCAAGGACGGCTCCGTTTCTTTGGAGTACCATTGGTTTGAGGAAGTTACCAACAGAAAGACCGGCGAGGTTACCACCGAGTGGACCGAGCAGTCTCTGCCCATTCCCTTCCTGACCACCCTGCTCTGCTCCGTTGCCGCGCTGGTCGTGGGCTTTGCAAGCACCGCAGTGGGCTTGGTTCGTAACTACATCAAGAAAGAGAAGAAGCTGCTCAGCTACCTCCCCGGTGTAGTAGCGCTGGTGTTGTCCATGATGTGCTACTTATCCACGGTATTTACCAACGCATAACAACATAAGAAACAAGCGACCTGCTCAAAGCGGGTCGCTTTTGTTTGTGCTTTTTTGGGGGGAACGGCGGGATGTCTTACGCCCGTAGGGATAAAGCCATCCCCTACGGATAAGCCAAAATTTGATACGCAGTAAACAAACAGATAACCCCGACAGATTTTAATAGTCTATCGGGGTTCACTTATACTGTTCGATAAATTGGAATTTGTTTTAACGCTGAGCGGGAAACCACTGAATATTGAACAACTCCAAGGTAAAGATGAACCCAACGAAGCACGTAAGCAAAAGTGAACTGATAAAAAAGAGACCGAACACCAACGTCAATAAACAACTATCGCTATTTCTCAATTTAACAAACAATAATTGCAGGATTGCCAGTCCAAGGGATATGCATTGAAAGACGAAGAGTATGGTCGGCAATACACCATAGAGTAACAATTCTTTTCCATTCCAAAGCGGAAGATACATTAAAATGTATAGTGATGGGGCAATTATAGATAAAAACAAAATAATACCTTGCCCTGATATTTTTTTCATACTTATTCTCCCTCCTTTGTCAAATTGGAATTGGTAGCATTACTCTCCCCAGAACATTGCTGTAAAAATGGATGCCGGTTCTATATTAAATCTCTTCGATGTGGTTCACGTATTCCAAGCTGCCCAGGGCGGAGATGATCTCGTCGTGGGTCTTGTATTTCCGCAGCTCCTTGCCTGTGATGGTCACCGCTAAGTAATACACCGCCAATCCGGAATTCTGGTAGGCGGTATTGGCCTCGATGTCATCGATGGTCAGCCCCAGCTCACGGATGGTGGCAACGAAGTTTTGCAGGTAAGCGATGTTCTTCAGCTCCAAATGCACCTCGAAGTGGTTGGAGCGGTTCTTCAAATATCCCTCCACGTGGGGGAACAGAGAGAGACTGCAGATCAACGCAAAGAAGGCCACCAAGGTAATGGTATACAGTCCCGCGCCGATGGCAAGTCCCAAGATGCCGCAGGCCCAAAGACCCACGGAGGTGGTGAGACCCTTGATCTGGTTGCGGGAGGTGAACAGCACGGAGTTCACGGTGATGATGGCGATGCCCACCACAGAGGCGGCAGAGAGAAGGAACATATGCCCCTCGGCGTTTTTGCCAAGGTACTGATCCATCAGAATGGCCACGGTGCTGGCCAGAGAGACCAGCATAAAGGTACGCAGTCCCGCGGCGTGACGCTTGCTGGAGCGTTCACAGCCGATGAGCATACCCAAGATTACGGAAACCGCAACGCGGAGCAAAACGGAGCAGAGATTGATCTCCAAGGACCAAGCTCCCAAAAGGTCGGAAATAGGATCGATGATCATAGTCATTACCTCCAAGGTTCATCATCAGCGGCGGAAGCCAAAGCGGCCCCGACGGTAACGGTAGGCCTCCCAGTGCTCCTCGGCGGCTTCCGTAAAGGCCTGCTCCTCCTCGTGGGGAGGGGGCAGGGTTTCTTGAATTTTGCGAATGCGGCGGATCAACAGCTCCGCCTCGGAGAGGGTCTCTCCTTGAGGAATGGCCTCCGCAGGCACCAGATCCTCCAACCTTTCGGAGTAAGAGCCGGAGAGATACAAGGCCAGCTTGGCAAGGGCAGGGCCTACCAGCTCGTAGAGGATCCCCGCCGCCAGGATCACGGTGTGCAAGGCACTGCCTACCTCGCCGCCCAAGGTACG
>JAFYNA010000128.1 GCA_017549925.1 Clostridia bacterium
ATGGTGGCGCGGTGTACCATTTTGCCGTTGAACTGACTCAGATAGGTCTGAACAGAGGTATACTCCTCCGGGAAGGTGTCACCGTTGCGCACGGCGAATTCCACGTAGCCCTCGGTGCTGTTGCTGTGCCAGAGGAAATTACGCTCGCCTTCGTCGGCGCCCACGTTCATGCTGAAGTTTTCGAACGCTTTGTCGGATACCTTGTAATCCGTGTCGGCGGCAAGAATGGACATTTGCGGAAGCAGGACGGAAAGAACCAGCACTGCCGCAAGGATCAAAGAAAGCTTTCTCATGTTTTATCTCCTTTATACCAATCGCTGACCCAAGGGCTTTGGATGATCCCCTGCGAAGATGGTTTTTGCGTTTTCTACGTAATCGGCAAAGGTGAGATCTCTGTCTCTGTGGAGGTGGCGGGGCGGTTTTTGCCCCAGCTCGTACATCCAGACGGCGTCATAGTCCACGGCAAGCAAGCCTTGGTACAGCTCTTGCCAATCGATGTCCCCTTCCCCGGGAAGCCAGTGCTTCTCGTCCTTGAAATCGTAATCGGAGATATGCACCGTGAGGATACGGTGACCCACAGTTTTCAAAAAGTCGATATGTGTCCCCTGCAACAGATGGTTCACATCAAAGCAGACCCGAAGCTTATCATTTGCGGAGATCAGCTCTGCCAGCTCCTCGGCGGTATTCCCCAAGCAGGAGCGGGGCAGATCCTCCACGGCAATGGTGGCACCGTAGGTGTAGGCAATATCAGCAAGCCTTGCAAGAGACTCCTTTGCACAGTTCAGCCGTTCCTTACGCTCCGTGTCGGGAATGGGCTCTCCGCTGGGGTGTGCCACAAAGCGGGTGATCCCCACGGCAGAGGCTTTGGCGATGAGGTTCTCGTAATAAGAAAGGGTACGCTCCCGCAAGCCTGCGTCCAATGCGGACAGCTCCACCGCCTCAAAGGGATAAAAGGGCAGATGGCAGGACCAGATCTCCACACCGTAGGTATCGGCGTAGTTCTTCACGGCGGAAAAATCCAAAGCATCCATATAGCCCTTTTCCATGGAAAGCTCCACGGCGTGGATGCCTGCCGCGGCAAGGTTCTTAAAAGCTTCCTCGTCGGGAGTAAAGCCGCAGGTAGAAAGTCCGATCTTCATGTTCAGTCCTCCATTTTGACGGTGATCTCCTTCAGCCCTTCCGGGTTAAGGATGGGGTTGGCAAAGGGCTTCATGGCAAGAGCCAAAAGCTTCATGGGGTTGTCGTCGGCGGCCACACGGTTGGAATCCAGCTTGCCGCAGACGGTACAGCGGTGGATCAATGCCCACTCGCCGTTTTTGCGCACCCAAACGCCGATGGGCTCCATTCTGCCGTGGCAGTCGGAGGCACGGTCGCCCGGCTCTTCGTCCAAATGCAGGCTGAAGAGGCAGTAGGGGCAATGGTTGCGGTGATCACTTCCCGCCCCCTCCGGCACCACCGTACGCCCGCAGGTCTTGCAGGTGAAGGGATCGATGCAGGGGTGGGTACGGTAAAAATTCTTATCGTATTGCTTGCGCTTATTCTCCCTGTTCATAGGCACCTCCGAAATCTCCCGTGCTTCCCGTGGCACCGGTCATTTTTGCAATATCCTCCAGCCGCTCAATGGGGAACGGCGGGTTGGCCAAGGGCTTGGAGGCCACGGACAACAGTTTCATGGGGTTATCCCCTTTTGCCACGGGGAAGGTCTCCATTTCCCCGCAGGAACGGCAACGCAAGATCAGCTCCCACGCGCCGTCGGGCTTTACCCAAACGCTCACAGGCTCCATGACGCCGCCGCAGTCGTACTCCGGGTCCTCGTCGGTATGGAGGGCGCAAAGGCAGGTGGGGCAATGATCCCCGCTATATTCCGTGCCGCAGGTACGGCAACGAATCATCTCTTCCATAAAATGTACTCCTTTATTTTTCTTCACAATACCGGGCTCCCTAAGCAGGGAGTCTTCAGAGGCAGTGCCCCTTAAGCCATCTCACTCGTCAAGCTTACTCTCACCGGTGGTGTAGTTGATGGTAATGCCGGGCTGTACGTTGTAGACAAAGACGTTGAAGCAAAGCCCCTCCCCCTCGTCCTCCACGGAGAAGGCCTCCATCTGCACGCCGATGCACACCAGATCGTTCTCTATGAAAACAGGCGTCACGCGGTATGCCACGTGGTTCCCCGTCTCCTTGATGTAGTCTGCCACCATGTTCTCAAAGGGGAGCATTCCATCTGCGTTGAAATAGCGGGTTCCCGTGATGAGGTTGCACTTGTTGTCATTTTCCGCGGACAACTGCCAACCGATCAGGTGGGAGCGGTTGTATAGGTATTTGCCGTTGACGATGTCGTACTTTGCCTGCACCCAGCCGGAGGGATACACGTGGCTGATGCTTCCCCGCTCCTCGTCCTCGGCGGGCATGGTCTCGATACCAAGGGAGGCGATCACAACGCCGCATCTTCCCAGCTCATCCAAGGGAGAATAGGATTCATACCCCTCCTCCGTCAGCTCCGCGGCGGAAAAAACGGGTATATTATCGTTTAAGGTGACGTACAGACTTCCGTTGTATGGAGGGATCAGTGTCAGATCCTCAACGTTCTCCACGCTGACCGTTTGAGAGGTTTGGGCACTGCTCTCCCCCAAGGGGTCGGACAAAAGCCCCGCCAGGCTCTCTAACTCTTCAATACAGCCGGTCAACAGCAACAGCACCGCCAACAGCAGTGCGGAAAGGGTCAATCGTTTTTTCATCATTTCCTCCTATAAGTCTCCACGGTGATTTTGGGATGGGAAGAGCCTGCCAGCTCCTCTGTAGCGATTTTCTTGAAACAGGCCTTCAACGTCGGTTCATCGAAGAACACGTCCCCGGGATAACGGCGGTTCCAACGGCAGAGGATGACCTCCTCCGCTTGGGAGAGGCGGTACGAACCATCCTCGATAAAAGCGTAGCCCTCACCGTCGCAGGTCTCCATGGAACGCCCCGTGGGAAACAGCGCCGCAGAATAGGGAGTGACCCACAAGGGGGCATCCCCGATACGGGATAGGAGGTATTGGTTTAAGACACGGTCACGGCTTTGGCGCTTGCCGCCAAACAGCATTCCGCCCCCATCGTCGATGCAAAAGATCAAGGTCATAACAGAACGCCTCCTTTGCTAATATGATACTCTTTTTTACATTCTTTGTCAAGAGCAAAAGGGCCGTCCCCCATAGAGGGACAGCCCTTTCTTGTTACAATAATTAACCGAGAATGATTTCCTTGCCGGATTCGGAGGAATCGTACATAGCCTGCATCATCTCTGCCGTCTTGATAACGGTGTCGATGTGAGAGGGGAGCTTCTCGCCGGTCTTGATGCAGTTGATGAAGCCGTCGATCTCCTTCTGGAACATGGGCTCATCCTTATACTTGGGCTTGAAGTTTACCAAGCTGCCGCAGGAGGTGGTGTAAACGGTGAAGTCGCCACCGTAGTTCAGTCTTGCGCCGCCCTTGGTGCCCAGGAAGTCGATATAGCTCTCGTTGACGCCCAGGTTCTGTGCCCATGCACCGTTGAAGGTGATGGTGGGACCGCTGGTGCGAACGAAGCCGGTAACGAAGTCGTCAACGTCGTAAGTACCGTTCAGATCCGTGGTGTCCTCAGCCCACATGCCCTCGTAAACGTAGTTGGGCATATCAACGCCCAGCTTGCTGTAAGCCTTAGCGGAAACGGAGGTAGCCTTGGGATCGCCGGTGCAGTACATAACGATGTCCAGATAGTGAACGCCCCAGTCGATGAGAACGCCGCCGCCGGAAATTTCCTTGGTGGTGAAGGCACCGCCGAGACCGGGGATGGAGCGCTGAGAACGGAAGCATACGTATACGTGGTAGATCTCGCCCAGATCGCCGGACTGAATGATCTCGCGGAGGCGGTTAACAGCGGAGTTGAAGCGGTTAACCACACCGATGTTCAGAACCTTGCCGGACTCATGCTGAGCCTGCTGCATAGCCAGAGCCTCGGAATAAACACGAGCTGCGGGCTTCTCGCAAAGAACGTTCTTGCCTGCCTTAAGAGCGTCGATGGTGATGAAGGCGTGCTGCTTGTTGGGGGTGCAGACGGAAACTGCCTCGATCTCGGGATCGTTGAGAACTACGTGATAATCCTCAACAGCGGTGCCGCAACCGTACTTCTCTACGCACTTCTCAGCCTTGTGAAGCAGGATGTCGCAGAAATACTTGATCTCTACCTCCTCGTTCTTCATATACGCGGGGATGTGAGCACTGTTGGCGATCGTACCGCAACCGATGATCGCAATCTTCATTTTTGCCATAGTGGATAACCTCCGAAAATATTTGTTTTCATAGATTTTAGGTTTTCTACCTTATGGGCATCTTACCATATTCTGCCGCGTTTTGCAAGAGATTTTTCAAAAAAATTCAAAAAGCTCTTGACAAAGTTACGCCGCTCTGCTATAATCCCTAACAACAAAAGCATGGAAGTGGAACAAGCTTCCGTTTTTTCCTTTTCAGAGAGCCGTCGGTTGGTGCGAGACGGTATGGAGGCGGAATGCGAACTCACCACAGAGCTTTCCTTTCGAACGAGGGCTGTTTGTCCTTCAGTAGGGAGTGAACGGGTTTCTCACCGTGATCAGGAGAGCCGGTTGATGGATCGGTATTGATTTTCTTGCATCTTGGATTATGTGTTTTCCCAATGGCTCTGTCGGTGTTTCTATGCCCGATCGGGTCGTTTTTTGTTTCCCCTGCAAGCTTGCTTACGAAAGGAACATCCCTATGAAGACAGCATTTTCTACTCTCGCTTGTCCCGGATACGATTTTCAGGACATCACCACCATGGCGGCAGACCTTGGCTTTGACGGCATTGAGGTTCGCGGACTGGGTATTGATCTTGTAGACCGTCTGTTTAAGCCCTTTGCGGCAGAAAACATTCCCGCTACCGCGGCAAAGCTTCGCTCTCTTCAGCTGAAGATCTCCTGCTTCTCCTCCGGTGTGGTGCTGAGCGACAGCACCAAAAGAGAAGAAAATCTGGCAGTTATTCTGGAATATATCCGCGCCGCCAAGGCCTTGGGCACCAAGTACGTCCGCGTTTTGGGCGAGGCGACTCCCGCTCCCGAGATAGAGATCGACGACGAGGAGGTTTTCGCTCAGCTCTCCGCACTCCTCCCCTACGCAGAGGAGGCAGGGGTCACCCTTTTGGTGGAGACCAACGGCGCGTACTGCGATACCGCCCGTCTGGCCTCCGTGTTGAACCGCTGTCACAGCGAGTTCGTGGGTGCGCTCTGGGATATTCACCATCCCTACCGTCACATGGGCGAGTCCCCCGAGAAGACGGTGCAGAATTTGGGCAGATACATCCGCTACGTCCACGTAAAGGACTCTGTGAAGGAAAACGGTGCCATTGCTTACCGCATGATGGGTGACGGCGATATGCCCTTGGAGGACATTATGAACGCCCTCCGCTCTATCAACTTTGAGGGGTATCTCTCTTTGGAGTGGGTCAAGACCTGGATGCCCGAGATGCTGGATGCAGGTATCGTGTTCCCTCAGTATATGCACTTTATGTCCCGTTATCTGGGCAAGACCCCTGCCGCTCATTCCCTGCAGGTGGATAAGCGCGGCGCAGGCCAGTATCCCTGGCCCAAGGAGACCCTCATTGATCTCACCTTCCCTCAGCTGCTGGATCATATCTGCGACTGCTTCCCCGATCAGTACGCTTTCCGTTACACCACCCACGATTACACCCGTACCTATCCCCAGTTCCGCGAGGACGTGGATAAGTTCGCCCGCTCCTTGATGGCATTGGGTGTTCGTAAGGGCGATCACGTGGCCATTTGGGCCACCAACGTGCCTGCGTGGTATCTCACCTTCTGGGCGGCAACCAAGATCGGTGCCGTTTTGGTAACGGTGAACACCGCCTACAAGATCTACGAGGCGGAATATCTGCTGCGTCAATCCGATACCCACACCCTGGTCATGGTAGACGGCTATAAGGGCACGGATTACAAGGAGATCATCAACAAGCTGGTTCCCGAGCTGGCCACCCACGAGGCGGGCAAGCCCTTGTACAGCGACCGTCTCCCCTTCCTGCGCAACGTCATCACCTGCGAGTCCTCCATGCCCGGCGCTTTGACCATGGAGCAGGCTATGGAATACGCGGAAAAGACCCCCGTAGAGGAGCTGTACCGCCGTGCCGCCGCCATCGATAAGCACGACGTTTGCAATATGCAGTACACCTCCGGTACCACCGGATTCCCCAAGGGCGTTATGCTCACCCACTACAACGTGGTGAACAACGGTAAGGCCATCGGCGACTGTATGGATCTTTCCACCGCAGACCGCATGATGATTCAAGTGCCCATGTTCCATTGCTTCGGCATGGTGCTGGCAATGACTGCCTCCGTGACCCACGGCGTGACCATGTCCCCCATCCCCGCCTTCTCTCCCAGAAAGGGCTTGGATTGCATCAACCGCGAGAAGATCACCTGCTTCCACGGCGTGCCCACCATGTATATCGCCATGCTGGGGCATGAGGATTTTGATAAGACCGATTTCTCCCATATGCGTACCGGTATCATGGCGGGCTCTCCCTGCCCCACCAAGGTCATGGAGGAGGTTATCGGTAAGATGAACATGAGTGAGATCTGCATCACCTACGGGCAGACAGAGGCTTCTCCCGCCACCACCATGTCCAAGACCACCGATTCCATCGAGACCCGCGTGAACACCGTGGGCAGCCCCATCTTCGGCGTGGAATGCAAGATCATCGATCCCGAAACCGGTGAAGAGGTTCCCGACGGCGTGGACGGCGAGTTCTGCGCCCGCGGATATAACATTATGAAGGGCTACTACAAGATGCCCCAGGCCACTGCCGCCGCCATCGACAGCGAGGGCTGGCTCCACTCCGGAGACCTGCTGCGTAAGCTGCCCGACGGCAACTTTAAGGTAACCGGCCGTATCAAGGATATGATCATCCGCGGTGGTGAGAACCTTTACCCCAAGGAGATTGAGGACTTCATTTACACCCATCCCAAGGTAAGCGACGTGCAGGTTATCGGCGTGCCCGATAAGCAGTACGGCGAGGAAGCCATGGCTTGCATCATCGTCAAGCCCGGCGAGACCCTTACCGAGGAGGAGATCCGCACCTACTGCATGGAGAATATGGCTAAGCATAAGGTGCCCAGATACTTCGATTTCGTGGAGGGCTTCCCCATGAACGCCGCAGGTAAGATCTTGAAGTACAAGATGCGCGAGGAGGCTGTGGAAAAGCTGGGTCTCCAAGCCGCCGCTAAGATCGAGACAGCTTAACAGAGGATACGACAAAGGGGTTCTTTTGGAAAAAAGAACCCCTTTTGAAACCCCGAAAACCTTATTGCCGAAAACTGTCGTTTTCGGATTTTTTATATTTACGCGGCGCAGGTGCGGCGCGGCAATGCTTTTCGGGGGATCATAAGGGGGCGCTTTTTCAAAAAGCGTCCCCTTAAAAACTCATATTTTTTTCTTTTCCCAGACGCGCATTTTGTAGAACACGGCGGCCATAGCGGAGGCGATGGTCCAGCCCACGATCCAAGCGGTGGGAATGGCGTAGATGCCCATGCCCAGGGCGGTGAGGAGATAGCAAAGCGCCACGCGGAAGAACAGATCGGCGATGGTGCTGGCGGTAAAATACTTCATAGCGCCGTAGCCTCTCAAGATACCGTCGCAAGCGATCTTCACGGCGATGACCAAATAGAAGGGCGCGGCGATGCGTAAGAAGGTACTGCCCGCGGAGACGGCTTCCTCGATGATGGCGGCGTTATCGGTGTTCAAGAACAGCTTGATGAAGAAGGGTGCGCCCAAGCAGAAGGCCGCGGCAATGGGAAGGATCAGCATATACAGCATCTTCACCCCTGCGGTAAAGCCCTGCTTCACTCGCTCGATCTGCTTTGCCCCCACGTTTTGCGCCGTGTAGGCGGCCATAGCGGCGCAGACGGTTACCAAGCAAGAGGTGGCAAAGCCGTTCACCTTCAAGGCAGTGGAGAAGCCTGCAATGGTGGCCTCGTTGCCTAAGTTATCGATTACACGCTGGATGAAGAAGTTCCCCACGGCGATAAAGCTCTGCTGGAAAACGGTGGGCACGGAAAGAGAGATCAGCTCCTTCAGGATGGGGGAACGCACCCAAGGGGCGTCCCGTCCCTCCAGCTTGCTCAAGCGGAACAACAGCAGAATAAACAGCCCGCAGGCGGAAATCACCTGGGCGATGAGGGTTGCCCAGGCGGCACCCACTACGCCCCAACGGAACACGCCGACGAACAGCAAGTCTAAAAGCACGTTGCCAAAGGAGGAGCCCGCCAAGAAATACAAGGGGGTGGAGGAGTCTCCCAAGGCGTTACAGATGCCCGTGGAGATGTTGTACAGGAACACGAACAGCAAAGAGCCGGTGTAGATGTACAAATATTCCACCGCAGTCTCCATGGCGGAGGCGGGGGTGTTGATCAGGTTCAAAAGAGGTCTGCAGAATACAAATCCCAAAGCCGCCAAAACCAGCGAGATCACGGAGGCTCCCAGCCATGCGGTGCGCACGGCGGTATGGAGATCCCGGTACTGCTTGCCACCGAAGAGGCGGGCGATCAGCACGGAGCAGCCCGCGTTGAAGCCCACCGCCACGGCGGTATAGATGGCGGTGACGGAGGATGCCGCCGCTACGGCGGACACGGCAACCTCGGGAGACTGGGTATAGTTCCCCACCACAAAAAGGTCTACCAAAACGTACAACTGCTGCAACAGCACGCTGAACACCATGGGCAGGGAGAAACGGAGAAGCACCCGTGAGGGCTTTCCCGCTGTCAAATCAATGGTCATGGTTCACACTCGCTTTGTCTTACGGACGGAATTGCATCAGATGGTTGGCGATGGGGTTGGTGTTGTCGGAAAGCATCATCAGGTTGTACTTCACGATCTTGTTCCCGGGGATGGGATATCTCACAAACTCTTCCCCGTAGATCTCACGCATAAAGCCGGGGACGATGGCCACGCCGTGGCGGGAACGCACCATCAGAAGCTGAGCGCCGATGCTGTTGGTCTGGGCGATCTTATCCGGCACGAAGCCAAAGGCCTCCCAGAGAAGCTGGCGGAGCATATCCATGGAGGAAGGTCCGCTGTTCTCACAGTTGGTGATGAGATACTCCCCTTTCAGAAGCTCTACGGGAGAGCCGCCTGCGTACTTCTTGGCCAGCTCGCTGTCTGCCACCAAGTAGTTGGGAGACTCAAACAAAGTGCGGGAGTGGAACTCCTCCTTGCTGAGCGCCTGCTCGCAGATGCTGTCCGCTACGATCACATCCAGCTCGCCGGTCTTCAGCTTGGCGGTCAGCTCGCCGTAGGGATACTGGAAGAAATCCACCTTGACGGCGGGGAACGCCTTCAAGAACGCGGCAAAAAAGTCCTCGGTGTTGCCATACTCGTAGACACCGAAGCCTACCTTCACGTAGCCGCTGTATTCCGCATTAATGGCGCGGACACGCTTTTCCGTATCCTCGTAGTACTTCCGCAGGAACTTCACCCGCTCGTAGTAGAAGGCACCCGCCTCGGTAAGAGAGACGGAGTGGGAGCTGCGCTTAAACAAACGGATGCCCAGCTTGTCCTCCAAGGCGGCAATATACTGGCTGATGGCGGTTTGGGAAACAGAATGCTTCGCCGCCGCCTGGGTAAAATTCAAGCACTCGGCAAGCGTGAGAAAATAATCTATCTTTTTGTTAATCATAAGGAATACCTCATTCTTTTATGATAAAGCAATTATAGCACATCTATTTCCAAAAGTCAACAGAAAAAAGGACTGCTTTCGCAGTCCTTTTTAGTTCGGGGAACGTAAAATTACTTGATCTCGATCTCGCCCATGAATGCCCAACCGTAGGAGGTCACGCGGATCTCAACGTAACGGCCGGTAACGTCCATCTCGGAAACCAGAGCGTGAACAGCAGCATCTTCCATGCCTTCCAGCTCGCCGGTGATGTTCAGAACGGATGCGGAGTACCAAGTCTCGTTATCCTCGGAAACCAGAACCTCGATCTGATAGGGGCAGGTGATGCCGGGCTCGGTCTGCTTCAGAGAGTGAACGATAACCTGGCTGATCTCGTAGCTCTGACCCAGATCGAACTGAACGTAGCCGTAACCGCGCTCCTGCTGAGCGGGAGTGTTGTTATGGAGTGCCATCCAGCCTGCTTCTCTGTAGTCGTTAGCGGGGATCTCGCCGTTGGTCAGCTCAAAGCCCTCATCGGGGTAAGAGGGAGCGGCGTTCTCGTCCCAGCCCCAGCCCACGTCAGCGCCGCCCATGCGGAACTGCTCGGAGATCACATACTCCTTGCCAGCGGCAACGTTGTTGCCCTCGGTGGAGATAGCATCGGGGTTCTTAACGTACTCGGGCTCGGTGGAAACTTCTTCCTCGGAGGACTCTACAGCCTCTTCGGAGGACTCAGCCTCGGAGGAGGTAGCGGGAGCTTCAGAAGAAGTAGCGGGAGCGGTAGAAGATGCTTCGGGAGCGGAGGAGGTCTCTTCCTCGCTGCAGGAAGCCAGTGCACAGCAGGTGAAGATCATCAGCAGTGCGAGCAAAAGAGAAAGCTTTTTCATGTTTGTTTTTCCTTTCTTGTTTTGGATGTGCCGCTATTATACCACATATTTTTTGATTTTTCAAGTCGTTTTTCGCAAAAAACAGCAAAAAGAAAAGCAAGAGACCTTAAAAGACCTCTTGCTTTTGATGGTTTAGCTTACTTTGCGGTGAACTCGGAAACGAATGCCCAACCGGGAGTCTGCATAACGATCTTAACGTAACGGCCGGTAACGTCGCACTCGATGGTAGCGGGAGCGTTAGCAACAGTCTCGTCGGTGGTGGGAATTACGGAACCTACGGAGTACCACTCCTCGCCGTCCTCGGAAACCAGGAACTCAACGTTGGTGGGAGCTGCGATACCGCTGCCCAGGAAGATACTACCGGTATAGAGGGTCAGCTCGGAAAGAACGTAGCTGTTCTCCAGGTCAACGATGATCCAGGCACCGTTGTTCTCAGCATAGTCGGGAGCGTTCTTGTGGAAGCCCATCCAAGCAGCGTCGTTGTATGCAGCGTCATCAGCAGCGATCACGCCGTCGGTGAGATCGTTTGCATCATCGGGGTAAGCGATGGTTGCGTTCTCATCCCAGCCCCACTCTACGTCTGCGCCGCCCTGGCGATACAGCAGAGAACGGGTGTAGGTCTTGCCTTCAGCAACGTTTGCGCCCTCGGTAGCCAGAGCATCGGGGTTCTTAACGAAGCCGGGCTCTTCGGAAACTTCTTCCTCGGAGGACTCTACAGCCTCTTCGGAGGACTCAGCGGGAGCCTCGGAGGAGGTAGCGGGAGCTTCAGAAGAAGTAGCGGGAGCGGTGGAAGATGCTTCGGGAGCGGAGGAGGTCTCTTCCTCGCTGCAGGAAGCCAGTGCACAGCAGGTGAAGATCATCAGCAGTGCGAGCAAAAGAGAAAGTTTTTTCATGATGTGTTTTTCCTTTTCTTGTATTTTTTTGCTTTCATCATGTAAGCTGTTTGGATTATACCACTTTTGATAGAAAAATGCAAGGGTTTTTTATAAATTTTCGGTTTGGACTTCTTTTAGGGGAATAAAATTTCAATCAGCTCCTCGATCTCTTCCCTTGTGGAAACGGAATTGATCTTCTCCCGGAGCTTGGCGCTTCCCACGCCGCCGCGGCAATACTTGGAGAGATGCTTGCGCATTTCCAAAAGTGCCTTGGTGCCTCGGTCTGCCTCCAAAAGGCGGATCTGCCTGCGGATCACCTCACGGATCTCGCTGTTTTCCGGCGGGGTGTAGGGCAACCCTTCAAAGTGGCAGATCAGCTCACGGAAGAGCCATGGTCTGCCGTAGCACCCTCTCCCCACCATAATGCCGTCGCATCCGGTGGAGCGCAGCATATCCTCGGCACTCTCTACGGAATCGATGTCCCCGTTGCCGATGACGGGCACGGAAACAGCCTCCTTGACCTGCTTGATATAGCCGCGGTCAGCCAGCCCGCTGTAAAGCTGTTCTCGGGTTCTGCCGTGGACGAATACGGCGGAGGCTCCCCCCGCCTCGCAGGCCTTGGCCACCGCTATCCCGCTCAAATGGGCTTCATCCAGCCCCTTGCGGATCTTGACGGTAACAGGCACGTCCACCCTCTCGACCACCGCCTTCACAATGGCCTCGCACAGGGCGGGATCCTTCATCACCGCGCTTCCGTCCCCGTTGTTGAACACCTTGGGCATGGGACAGCCGAAGTTGATGTCGATGAAGGCAGGAGCAAATTTTTGCAGTCGGTAGGCTGCCTCCCCCATCACCTCCGGCTCGTGCCCGAAGATCTGAATGGCGGCAGGACGCTCGTCCTCGTGAAGCATGGCAAGGTTATCGGTTTTTCTGTCCCCGTAGACCACTCCCTTGGAGGAGATCAGCTCGGTGCAAACACATTCCGCGCCGTAGGACACGCAAATGGAACGGTAGGCGTAGTCGGTAATGTTTGCCATAGGGGCCAAAAAGATGCCGTGCTTCAGCTTGAAATTTCCGATGTTCATATCAGTTTAAGGTCTTTCCGCTCCCCGCCTGCTTCACCATGCGGATCGCTTGTTTGTTTAAGGTAAGATATTTTGGGTGCCCGATCTCGGGGAGGATGACCTCCATGGCCCGCCCCGTCTCTTCGATCAAAGGCATATCCGTCAGGGATGCGGTGCGCAATACCAGCTCGCCGCTTTGCTTTTCCCCAAAGAAGTCGCCGGGGCCTCTCTGCTCCAGATCCGCCTTGGCGATGAAGAAGCCGTCGGAGGATTCCTTCATCACGTTCAGCCGCTCCGAGGGCTTGCCGCTCCCGTTGACTAAGACGCAGAAGGACTTGCGAGTCCCTCTGCCCACACGACCTCTCAGCTGGTGGAGCTGGGAAAGTCCGAAGCATTCCGCGTTCTCGATAAGGATCACGTTGGCGTTGGGTACGTCCACACCCACCTCGATGACGGTGGTGGAGACCAAGATCTTGGTACGCCCTGCGGCGAAATCCTCCATGGCCCGGGTCTTTTGGGCGGGAGATTGCTTGCCGTGGATCAGCCCCATAGGAATCCCTGCGAAGGCACCGCCTTGCAGCTCGCGGAAATAGCTTTCCGCCGCCTTCTTGGGGGATTTTTCCTCCGCCAAAGCGTTCTCCTCCACCAAGGGACAGATGATATAGGCCTGCCCTCCCCCGTTGATCTGCCGCAGGATGGACCCGTAGATCCCCTTGCGGTCCTTGGGGGTAAGCACCAGAGTATCGATGGTTTGTCTTCCCGGAGGAAGCTCGTCCAGCACGGTAACGTCCAAGTCGCCGTACAGGATCAAGGAAAGAGACCTGGGAATGGGGGTGGCGGACATGACCAGCATATGGGCCCGCTTGCCCTCCCGCTCCTCGCTTTTTTCCAAAAGGGTGGCTCTCTGCCGTACGCCGAAGCGGTGTTGTTCGTCGGTGACCACCAGCCCTAAGCACTGAAAGGAAACGTCCTCCTGCAATACCGCGTGGGTGCCCACCAAAACCTGTATTTCTCCGCTTTTCAGCTTTTCCTTGACCATGGTCTTCTGCTTTTTGGTCATCCCTCCCGTCAACAAGGCGGTGGTGATGCCCAAGGGCTCCAGATAGGAAGCGATCTTCTCTCCGTGCTGGGAAGCTAAGATCTCCGTAGGTGCCAGCAGAACGGCTTGCATCCCGTTTTTGGCGCACAGCTCCAGGGCCGCGGCGGCTACCACGGTCTTGCCGCTTCCCACGTCGCCCTGCACAAGGCGGGTCATGGGGGTGGCTTTGGACAGATCCTCGGTAATGTGGGCGATGGCTTTTTTCTGCGCTCCCGTGGGGGTAAAGGGCAGACGGGCGATCAGCTCGCTTTCCATGGGGCGCATGGGAACGGCTTCCGCGCCCTCCTTGGCGTGGCGCATTTTCCGCAGAGCCAAGCGGAACACCAAAAGCTCACGGAAGGCGGCGCTTCGCTTGGCCTTGGCCAGTTCCTCCATGCTCCGCGGACAGTGAAGCCGCAGGATCGTCTCCCCGTAGGGCAAGAGATCATACCGTTCCACCAGCTCGGGAGGGAGACAATCCTCCAACTCCCTAAGGGCGGGCAGGGCGCTTTCCACCGCGGTGCGGAAGGCGGCTTGGGTCAACCCCTCGGAAAGGGAATATACCGCCAAAATGTCCGGCAAGGGACGTTCAGGGGTGATGGGCTCTAAATCGGGAGAGGTTGCCTCCGCGCCGAACAGACCCATTTGAATTCTGCCGTAGAGGCGGTAATATCTCCCCGGCTTGATCTTCCCTGCTAAATAGCGCTTTCCGAAAAAGGTGACGGTGATGGGGGCGGTATCGTCCTCTGCCTGCATACGCAGTAGCTCCACACCGCCGTAGGTACGCCCCACGGTGGGAAGCTTGGTACAACGAACCACCACGGAATGAACTTCTCCGTCGGTACAATCCCGCAAGGGGGTGACGTCTCCGCGGTTCTGATACCCTCTCGGGAAGGAAAACAGCAGATCCTCTATGGTGTGGATCCCCTTGGCGGCAAACAGCTTTGCCTTGGCATCCCCGATGCCCCCCAGGGTTGTCAGCAGATCTGTCAGGTGCATGATCCGTCTCCTTTCTCTCTTTGATGATTTAGTATAGCATATTTTTTTCGGTTTGTAAAGGCATAAAAACAAGGCACCCCGAAGGATGCCTTGCAAAAATTTGATTTTTAGTCGTTCAGCTGGTAAGCCTCAACGTACTCGTCGATCTTATCCTGAATTGCGCCCTCGATGGACTGCAAGTGAGAAGTTACGTTGGTAGAGTTCTGACCCATCAAATTGGCGAACATGGAGTTGATGCCGCCGAAGTCATAGAGAATACCCAGGTCGTAAACTACGTTGTTGAAGATGTAGTTGTCCAGCATATCCTCGGAATCGAAGTCCTTAGCATCTCTGCCCTTCAGAGTTACTTCGTAGTAAGCGGGAGTGATGTGGTTCTTACCGCCTGCAGCCATCAGCTCGATCATGTAAGCGGAGAACTCGGGATCCTCAACGTTGGTGGGGATGCAGATACCGTAAGCGTAGAAGATGTTAGCGGAGGTGTAGTAGGTATCCTGCTCTACGGATGCCTTGGGGTTGGGGATGATACCGATGCTGCTTGCAACGTCGTAGTTACGGAGCTTCTTGATTGCGGAGAATGCGGAGGGGTAGAACAGGGTACGCTCGTTACCGAATGCGCCCATTGCGCCTTCCCAAACGTTCTTCTCGGGCCAGGTAGCCTCAAGCTTCTGGGTATTTGCGAACCAGGAGTCATCCTGGAAGGTGCTCAGAACCTTCTCTGCGTAGAGAACGGAAGCCTCAGAGCCGAACTGCAGGTAGGGGATGTCGTTCTGATCCTTTGCGATCAGCTTGTTGCCGGAACCGATGAAGAAGGATGCGATACCGTTGGTACCGATCATGCCCCAGTAGTCCTCGAAGTTCATACCGGGCTTCTCGTCGATCTCGTAGGTGTTCAGTCTGCCCATCTCAACCATGGTGTCGAGAGTCCACTTGCCGTCACGTACCAGATCGTACATGGAGCCGTAGGTCTCTGCGCACAGCTCGTTGTAGATGTCCTTGTTGAACAGGATCGCAGAGGATACGATCTTCTGCATGATGGAGATATCACCGGTGGTGAAGTACAGTCTGCCTGCGATGGAAAGGTTCTCGTTAGCAGTCTGATCCCACCAGGGAGCATCCAGATGGATGTAATCGGTGAACTCCTTCAGGTCGTACAACATGTTCTGCTGTGCCAAGGGAGCCGCCTGACCCATGAAGGGCAGAGCTGCATCGTAGGTAGCAGTACCTGCGGTGGAGTCCTGAGAAACGGTGTTAGCAACGTTGTTAACGGCATACGCCTCGATGGTAACGCCGTACTGCTCGAAGATCAGGTCGTTACGAGCTCTTACCGCCTCGTTCAGAACGGAGTCGGTGGTATCGTACAGGTCGGGTGCGATCTCCTCGGAGAAGTAGGTGGTGTCGCCTACATTGCTGGTAACACAAACTACGAAGGTGTCCTTGGAGAAGTTGAACGCGGGCATACCCAGGTTCTCAACGGTGTACATGCCTTTGTCATCCAAGTAGATAGAATCCTCAGAGGTTTCACCGGAGGTGGTGCCGGAGGTGGTGCCGCCCTGAGACGCGTCGGGAGTGCTCTCGGTGGAGGTGGTGTTGTTACAAGCAGCCATCAGAGGGCAAACCAGCAACAGCATACCGAGAAGAAGCGCAAACATTCTTTTCGTCATGGTAAATTCCTTTCTGACCACATTTGTGGCATTTTTTCTTATTTTATATCATATCACCTTTCCTCTTTTCTGTCAAGCATCGAATATCCCAAAAACAAATCCCGCTTTTTGAAAAAAATCACAAAAGATACAAAAGTTAGGATACAAATACACCGAAGAAGTGGAAGGAACGAAGCATTGACGGCAAAAAACGCACCCTGCTTTGTGCAGGATGCGTTCTGCTTTTTAATCTCTGTAAAGGGATTGGTATTCCGCAATGGCCGCCTCAATGTCCGGGAGGATGCCGTAGACAGCGGATGCCACGGCGGTGGAGCCGTCGCGGTACAGACCGGTGATCACGTCCCCTGCGCCACCCATTCCGTGGATCACGCCCAGGTCGTAGACCATGTTGTCGAAGATGATCTCCAGCATCGCTCTGGAATCCCAATCGGCGTAGTTGGTGCTACGCAACAGACCCTCCTCATACTCGGGGGAAACGCTGTTCTTGGAATAGCAAGCCAACGCCTCCACCATGTAGGCGGAGAAGGCCGCGTCGGAAACGTTTTTGGGAATGCAGATGCCGTATGCGTACTGACCCATCACGGGGGTGTAGTAGGATTTCTGAGAAGCGGTCTGCAAGGGCATGGGCAGGATACCGAATTCCACCTTCTCGCCCTTACGCAGAGAAGCCACGGAGGCCAGGGTGTCCACGTAGAACAGTGCTCTGCCGGACTCGAAGATCTCCTTGCCTGCCTTGGTGTAATCCGCAACCTCATCCGCCAAGCTTTCCATGGGCAAAACAGAATCCCCGTTGGCAAGCAGGGTCTGCTGGATCTTCAAAAGGGTGGTCAATGCGGTGGCATCCCCAAGGGTTGCCTTGGGAGTACCGCCCACGCCGATGGTGATCAGCTGTTTGCCGGAGGCTATGTAATGGTAAAGAGAGCTGTCGTAAGTGCCCACGGTGCCCCAAGTGTCCGTCACACCCATACCGGGAGTGCCGTCCAGATCTGCGGCAAGGAGCTTGCCCGTCTCGTACATGGTGTCGATCGTCCATTTCTTCTGCTCCACCAAGGAGTAGAAGTCCACGTCCAGATCGTAGGCCAGGGTTTTGTTGAACAGTACGGCGGCGGAAGCTTTCTTGTGAGAGATGGTTACGTCACCCACGGCGAAATACTGCTTGCCGTCAAAGGACAAAACGGAGTTGGCCTTCTGATCCCACCAGGGAGCCTCCAAATGGATGGTTCCGGCGAAATCGTTCAGGTCATAGAGCAGCTGCTCCTGACCAAGGGCAATGGCATCGGACAGGAAGGGCATTGCCGCATCGTAGTCCACCGTGCCTGCCATGGCGTCGTTCATCAGGGTCTCCAAAACGTCGTTGACGCGATACGCCTGAATTTCCACACCGTAATCCTGCGCCAGCAGGTTGTTACGGATCTTGACATAATTCTCAATTCTGGTATTGTAGATACCGTAGCCGATCTCCTCGGAGTAGTAGGTCTTCTGCATGGCGTTGCCGTACACGCAAACGGTAAACAGCGTGTCCGGGAACTCGAAGGCGGGCATTTCCAGATCGTTCAGCGTGTAATTGCCCTCGTTGTCGCGGTAGGGATCGGTATCGGGAATGGATTCCTCGGAGGTCTCTTCGGAGGACTCTGCCTCGGAGGATTCTTCCTCGGAGCTTTCTTCGATGGATTCTTCCTCGGAGGATTCTTCTTCGGAGGATTCCGCTTCGGAGGAGGCTTCCTCGGAGCTTTCCGGCTCGGAGGGAAGCTCGATATCGCTGATGAAGATCTCGGAGGAGGCTTCCTCGGAGCTTTCTTCCATAGACTCTTCTTTCGAGCTTTCCGCCTCGGAGGAGGCCACGGAGGACTCCGAAACGGGTGCCTTGGAGGAGCTTTCCTCCTCTTCCCCGCCGCAGGCGGAAAGAGCAAGGCACAAAAGCATCAAGACAGAAAGCAAAAGTATAAGAATTCGTTTCGTTGACATGAAAAATTCCTCTTCTCTGCCGTAGGTTTAGTCTTCACGTTGCAATGCGGTGGCGATGGTCTCCGCATCCATACCGCCCATCCAGCGAAGCTCCAGCTCTTTTGTTTGGGTGTTCTCTGCAAAATATGCGGTGCGCACGGAATTATATGCCGCTTTATCGCATTTCAAAAAGTTGCCGTCGATACGGGCGTTGTATTCCCCGCTGGCCTTGCGGTACAGCACGGGGGAGGCCGCAGGCTTGCCGTCTATCAAGGTCAGCTCGTCCATGCCGTAGGCGGTATCGCCGTTCTTTAAGTTTTGAGTATAGGATACCAAGATAAAGGTACTGCCGTCCTTACGCTTCCAGGCGGCCCATTCCTCGTCCACGCCGGTGACGAAGGAATACAGCTCTTCCCCGTCGGAAACGCGGATCACGTAGTTCACGGGCAAGCCGTCCTCGCCGTAGGTACGGGCCAGCAGCTCTGCCACGCCGTCCCCGTCCACATCCTGCAGGGCAAAGGTCCAGCCGGTGAAGGAGCCTTCCGTTTTCTTGTAGATCAAACTCGCCAAGGGAGACATGGGGATCTCCTCCACCACCTTTACCAGGCAGGTGGCCTTGTTGCCCTTGGAGGTGGTGGCCGTTACGGTAGCCTCGCCCAAAGCGACGGCGGTCAAGCTGCCGTCCTCCTCCACGCGGATCACCTCGTGGTCAGAGCTTTGCCAAGTCAGCTTTTTGTTGGTGGTTCCCACGGGAATGAACTCATAGGGCACCTCCACCTTACTGCCGATCAGCACCATCATCTCGGTCTGCTTGAAATCAAAGTCCTTCTCCTCAATGGGAGAGATCACGATGTCCTCCAGCTTGGGCTCGCTTTCGTCACGGTAGATGCCGGAGAAATCGGGCTCGTAGCGGCTCGTCTCGGAGCTTTCCGGCTGAGAGGGTTCCTCCACAGAGGAGTCCTCGGGATCGCTTTCATCCTCGGAAGGATCGATCTGAGAGCTTTCGTCCTCCGACCAGGGAATGCTGATCTCAACGATATAAGAGCTTTCAGCGGAGGAATCGCCAAGGGATTCATTCTCCCACGAGCTTTCTCCCGCTGAAGAAGCACCCGCGCTTTCCCCTTCGGAAACGTTCGTCTGCTCCGTACAGCCTGCCGCCAACAGCAGTACGCAGATTGCGGCAAATAAAATCAAATATTTCTTCATGATTATGTTCCCCTTTGACGGCCCTCTTTCAAAACGGTATTCTGCCGCCATTTTTCCAAACAATATGATACCACATTTTTTTCTTCCCGTCAATGTTGTTTTTTGTAAATTTTCTGTATTCCCTTTATAAAAACCAAGCCAAAACGACGAAAAAAGCATTCGCAAAACTTCAACTCTTTCGCAGAGGGAACGGCTTTGATACTTGACAGTAGGAAATAAGCGTGCTATAATTAAAGAAAAAGAACAAAGGAGAAACTTCATGAAAAAGCTGTTATCGCTGTTTCTTGCCGCGGTGCTTCTGTTTACCCTTATCGGTTGCAGCACCACCGCTCCCGTAGAAGAGAGTTCTGCCTCCTCCGTTGCCACAGAGAATTCCTCTGAGGCAGAATCCACCGCAGAATCTTCTCCCGACACGTCCGACACTTCATCCCAAGAGGAGGAACGTCCCATGATCTCCATCAAAGGTGATGCCAACTACGCCAACGTGGCGTTGGGCAAGACCTACACCCACACCGAGCTTCATCCCAGCACCTCCGGCGCTTCCTACCCCGACGAGGGCGGGATCTCCATGACCGACGGTGTCATCGCCGCCGCAGATGCGAGATATTCCGATGCTTCCTTTATGGGCTTCAACAAGAACAACGCCGACTACACCGCCAAAGGCTATTCCGCAGTTACCGTGGATCTGGGCGGTCTGTATTACCTGGATAAGTTCGTGGCTCACGTAGCCTCCAAGGCACACCTCAGCGTAGGCATCAATGCGCCCGAGATCGTATTCATCTACGTTTCTCACGACGGTGAGACCTGGCACAAGGTAGGCTGTACCACCCACGTGGACACCGACGAAACCGCTTCCATCCCCAGCACCCTGGAGCTGGAGTACGCCGTTTCCGCAAGATACGTGCAGTACCGTTTCCTGGGCGACAGCAACTGGATCTTCGTTTGCGAGGTAGAGGCCTTCGGTATCGAGGGCGAGGAGGAGCTTCCCTACTCCGAGGAGGATCTCCTTTCCATCCTGTTCGTAGGCAACAGCGCTACCTATTACTTCAACATTCCCGTAAAGCTGATGCAGCTTGCCGCTTCCGCAGGTATGCAGATCGAAGTAAACAACTGCTGCGTAGGCAGTGCTTACCTCAGCTATTTTGCAGATGCAACGGATTCTAAGCACGGTATCCCCTTCCGTCAGCAGTTGGCCGCAAAGAAGTACGACTACGTAGTTCTGCAGGACAACAGCGGTGCGGACTATGAGGATTCCAAGGCGGCTATCGACATTCTGCTTCCCTTGATCGAGGCAAACGGCGCAGAGATGCTGCTGTACAAAAGATACTCCTCCAACGATGACCCCGCTCAGCGTTTGGACAGCGCTTACCGCCACGAGGTGAACTACTCTCAGCTGGCTGAGACCTATGATGTAGATCGCGTAGCTCCCGGCGCAGACGCCTTCCTGATCTGCACCGAGAAGTATCCCGAGATCAATCTGTACCACACCGATAACTCCCACCACGGCGCGGGAGAAGGTGCGTACCTCTTAGCTTGCGTGATGGCTATCGAGTTCCTGGATCTTGACCTGGACGATTGCACCTACACCGCCGGTCTGGACGAGGCCACTGTTGCCAAGCTGAAGGAATGTGCCAAGATCGCCTGCGAAACGGGCTACGATTACCCCCAGAAGTAAAAAAGCATACAAGAGAAGACGGTCTTTGGCCGTCTTCTTTTTTGTTACGAGGAAGGGTACGTTCCGCCCCTTCCCCCTAAAAAAGAGCGGCCCCCAAAAAACGTTTATTGCCGCAAACTATTATTTTCGGGCGGGATATCCTTGCAATCCCAAAGAAATTATGATATACTAAAACAAAAAGGGAGAAAACGCTATGAAGAAAATAATCGCATTTTTGATAGCCGCTTTGCTGACGGTTTGCTTGCTTTTGTCTTCCTGTAATTTTCCCGCCGGTGATATTCAGATCGTGGGAGAATGGAAAGCCGTTGACTACGAAGACGTTTTGGTCTTTTTTGAAGACGGAAGTGCGGAATACAGAACAGAGGGACGGGAAAACGAAAAACTTTCTTGGCGCTATGACGAGGAAAAATCCTGTCTTTACATTGATTCGTATCGTTTCACAGAGATCAAAAATCCACCGGAAGGATATTCTCTCGGTGCGGACGAAACCTATTGCGAGACCAGCTGGGCAACAGAAACACATATCTTTGAATTAAGCAGCGATTCCGTTTACGTAGAATTATATCGGAACGGGGAAAAACGCTTCTACCATCCCGACAGTTACGAGGAAGCCCTTCGTGACTATACACAGAAATTACGTGCCGAATTGGAGGCCGTGAAAAAGCAGGCCGAAAAAATATCCGCGGGAGACGAATACGTACAGCGATACGACCGCTGGGATGCGGAGCTTGCGTATACGCTATTAAACGTCACCTATGAGGAAAATACCGTAACCATAGAATTCGAGTGCAAAAACACCGGAAAAGAACAGTTTGACACTTCTCTTATGATTTCGCCCGGCCTTACCGCACCGAGACCGTACTACGGGATCTCTCAAACAAAAATCAAAGGTAAGTGGGTGGACGAAGAAGGGAACCATTTGATCGTCCCCGCAGGAGAAACAAAAAAAGGAATCTACCAAATCAGTCTTGAGAAATACACCTATAAGCTGGAAGAAGCTTGGGACTATTACGGATGCGTCTTCGGGATCGTCGGCTGGGGTGCAGAGATCGAGGATTTGGTGGACATCCCCGGTCATGGCTCTTTCCCCATTTACGGCGACTATAAGTACTACATCGACTTGGAAGAATTTCTCTCATAAAAGCGCAAAAAAAGAAGCCGTTATGGCTTCTTTTTTTGACGTGTTTTCATCGCCCCAATCTTTGTCGTAGTCTACGATCTTTCCGTCGGAGGCGCGGACGGTATACTCGGTGCAGCCTTCGCGGAACTCGATCTCATAGACCTATCTGCCGTCGTCACGGTCTAAGTGGACGTTGGAGACAAATGAGCGGAGTATTACCTGCAAACGAAATAATTCTGTTGTAAATCGTAAAGTCCCCTTCAAACCGATTACAGCATCATATATCAAAACGGGCAGAAATGCAAAAAACCATTGCTTTTTTTGCACATTTGACTTATACTGTAAAAAAGCGGAGGTTATTATGATGAAAAAAGTTATGACTGTTATTTTGATATTTGCGATCCTTTTACCGGGTTCGGCGATCCTCGCATACGCCAAGGAAGAAAACCTTGCTTTGGGAAAGGAATACACTATCGTAACCGAGACAGCCAACGAGCGCAGCTATCCCGAGCACGAAAAAAATCTCGATGTGCTTACCGACGGAGTTTACGGAGACACGAACGATTTTAATTCAAAATGGGCGTGGTTTTACCGCGCTACAGCCAGGGTGATTTATATTGACCTCGGCGAGAGCTGCACCGTAACGGGAGTTGAAACGAGATTTCTTCAGAACAACAGCTGGGGAATCTACGCCCCGAGATATATTGAAGTTTATACCTCTGTTGACGGTGAGAATTACTGCAAAAACGATATTATATCGGGTGACGAGCCGAGTGTAAAGATCACTCAGTCGGCTGCTAATCACATTGTCTCGAATCACGATATCGTTCTAACACCCGTTTGTGCAAGGTACGTTGCGGTGAGGTTTGACGTTTCGGTCAACACCTTTTGCGATGAGATTGCGGTATACGGCGAAAAGGGCAGCAGCCTTACACCCCCGACCGATTATTGCTACGTCGGCTTTGAGCCGATGAATGAGCTTGCCGATCCCGAAAAGCTTGGCGGTGACAGGGACATCGTTTGCTTCCACGCAGGCTACTCGCCCGATAACGAGGTCCTTGTCAATAACACAGTAGATTTCTTTATGCCCTACGTCGGCTACAAAAGCGCCAACGGAAAGATAACCGACACGATGTTCGACTCGGTTATGTTTTTGACCCTACAGGGCAACTGTCCGTCGGGCGGAAAGTTGACGATTGACGGCGGCGCTACAGTTATTTCGGACTGGAATATGCTTCTCGACAGCTATTTCAGCGATGAATATAATCTCACCGCACTTGACAAGGCTACTTCGGCGGTAAAATCAACGCTTGGCCTGCCCGATGACCACACAACCTCGGTTTATCTGACTATACCATTCCCCAAAATCAGCACAGATGTTTTCGGCGACTACACGGGCGATGGAATTGACGACAAGATCGAGAGCGTTGACGATTGCATTGAGGTTATAAAATGGTTTATGGACGAGGTGAACCTCCGTTGGACTCAAAAGGGATACAAAAGCCTTACTCTCAAGGGATATTTTTACTATTCCGAATCCATAACGGGACAGTTCCACGACTATGAGTTTGAGCTTGCTCCCCGTACGGTCGAGGCAATTCATGCTTACGGACTCTACTCGGTGATGATTCCCTTTTATCAGGCGGTAGGCATCGATTCGGTTTACGATATCGGCTATGATGCAGCATTGATGCAACCAAATCTTTCGTTCAACACCACGCTGCAGGACGACCCTGCGGGAACGATGGAGGATTTTTACAAAACGGCAATGAAATACGGTCTGGGAATACAGATGGAGCTTGCCGACGGCTTTAGATGGGAGCCCGAGAACTACGGAAAATTTTACGAGCAATATCTCATTTCGGCATCCTCCAACTCACTTATGACCGACACCGTGCATGCATATTATAATGGTGCGGGTCCCGGAACCTTTTACGATGCCTGCAGATCCGATGGATACGCACGCTGGATATACGACGCTACGTACAAGTTTATAAAGCATACGCTCTCGCTTCCCGAGGATATCACACCCGTTTCGCCCGATACGGCTCTCACCGCAGTAGGCAACGAGCGTATAATCGGAAAAACGGGCGCTGTCGGTGATTGGTATTACGAATATAAATTAACCGAGTCCCCAAAAAATGGTGTTACGATTTTTAATAGCAGCGAAAACAGCTTTTCCTACCGTGCCGACAGGAATTTTGAGGGTAATGACGTATTTACGTACGAAATATACCTTGGCGGCAAGCTAATAGGCAGCAACACGGTAAACGTTACGGTGCTTCCCAGTGTCGAGGAAATTAGCGAGTCTAAGGCATCATCCGAGGAGTCCGAACCCACTGATGCTGACGCTTCCGATGACAATACTGCGATCTGGCTGATATGCATTTCAATCCTACTTATCACAAATGTAATTACATTAGCATCACGCAGGAGAAAAAAATAAGTTAGCCTTACTGTAAATTCTGCTTTCAAATTGCCCGACTTCAGCAAGAATGAAGTCGGGCTTTTTCTTTATTTTGATCCGTTCCCGGCTTCTTTTTGATGTGCGTTAATCGTCCCGGTCCTTGTCGTAATCTACGATCTTTCCGTTGGAGGCGTTCACTGCGTACTCATACTCGGTGCGGCCTTCGCGGAACTCGATCTCATAGACCCATCTGCCGTCGTCACGGTCTAAGTGGGCGTTCAGGTAGGAAACCTGCTCTTCCGTCAGTCCTGCGTGCCCCAGGGCGATGGCGAGGGCTTGGTCTTCCGTCAGCTCGGGATCGGGAACCAACACGCTGTGGAGGATCAACGCCCCGGCGGCGACAACGAAAAGGATGGCAACGATCAAGAGGATCCATATTTTTTTAGACATAGCAATATCCTTTCTGTGTGAAATGAAAAGGCAGGAACAGCTCATAGCCGCTCCTGCCTTTTGGGTTAACTGTATTTACGCACGAAAGTTGTGCGCAGATGTTGCAAACTTGTTTGCAACATCCGTCAAAAAAACGATCCGTTTTTTTGAATGTACACTCGGCAGGGTTGAAAATCGTTTCAAATCGGTGTCGGGTGTATTGGTTTGTGTTGTTATTCAGCCTCGAATGCGTCCTTGCCCAAGCCGCAGATGGGGCAAACCCAATCCTCTGCTACCTCTTCCCAAGGAGTGCCGGGAGCGATGCCGTTATCGGGATCGCCTACAGCGGGATCGTATTCGTAGCCACAGGGACAAACGTATTTCATAAATTTTCTCCTCCAATTATCTTCCCATCATAACCTCGGAAATGATATCCAAGACCTTTTGATGACAGCCGCCGCAACCGGTAGAACAGTGGGTGACCATCTGGACATCCTTAAATGCATCGATATGGCTATCATTCAAAAACACTCCAAAGACTTCGGTAGCAGTCTTGAAGATCCCGATGTCATCAAACTTTGTGGGTGATTGAGAAATAGTTATTATAAGTATAAGAAAGCGGTAAAAGAATCGTCTCCCGTGACCAAATAAAATCACAGGAGACGATAATAACTTTATTTTGTTTGTTTCCTTCTCTCTTGTTGCTTCAAAGTTGATGTGTCACGCCGCTGCATTAGCATTTATTTTATCGATTACGCTTCTGATGCCTAACCAAATCGAAATATCGGTAAACACCTCAACTATACTACCTCTATCGGTAAATGGAGGTTCTTGAAGCACCGACATATCCTTCATTACTCCATTGCGCACAATGTACTCAATGATTTGATTTACAAAATAAATTTGGTCTGCATCAAGATTTACATCGTTCAAATACTCCGCAAACGCCGCCTTTGCAGCCGTCATATCAAGTCCAACGATTTCGCGGACAAACTCACCAAGAGGCTTTTCACCATATTCTGCTTCATAGTCCTTTTTACTACCGACTTCACTCCACAAAATACGTTCAAGAGACTTTATATCCTCTGCACTTAAGGGAACGTTGCTCTTTAACTTTGCGATTGCCGCCTCGTCCTGATGCTGACGGATATAGAACTCTGCTTTCGCCTTGTAATTCTTGAGATCATCGCTTTCAAGATCCGATTCGTTCCATTCAACCGAAAGAATCTCATCATCAAAATTGGTGATATACTTCACGCCGATTCTTGGAATATATTTCATCAGATCACGAAGATTCTCTCGAATATGCTCAAACTCGTTGATTCCTGCATTATCCAAGTAATCGGTATGCAGAATTTTATTGATGAGTTCGGACTGAACCATAATTTCGGGAATATTTGCTACACTTGCAATTCCGCTGACCTTTTTATAAAGATCCGTACGAGCTCGGGAATACTTCTTGCCTGCAAGATATGCAAGCTCAATGCCATACATCAAAGCATCAAAGCGAACAGCGGATGCCTCGTCCTCGTCGGGCGTGATCAGCGGAGCAAGTTCTTCTGCCATCAATAACGTGTCTTCATATGTAAGTGAATTATAGTTATCGGGACTCGAATATTGTTCCACGTAGCGCAAATGCTGACGAACAGCGAAGTTCTCTTTATTGAGTTCACGAACCTTGCGCACCATATCGTCAACCAAAGACTTACGGAATGCAATCAGCTCTGTTGTCTGATATGCAAGATCCTGCAACTTAAACGCAATCTGTGCCTTGAGTTTAAAAATCGCTCCCTGCAGGGCAATCTGGTTTGCCGTAGGTCTGCCGTTATTCATGCGGAAAAACTCAAAATTACCGCAGAAATCGAAGATATAGAACTTGTCCTTATCCTTACCGTCCATAAGCCCGTCGCAACGGCGAGTGCCTCGTCCGATCATCTGCCAGAACTTCGCCTTACTCATCACCTTCTTAAAGAACACGAGGTTCAGCACTTCGGGCACGTCAATACCCGTGTCAAGCATATCGACAGAAATTGCAATTTGAGGCAATTTCTTGGGGTCAGAAAACTCATCGATTGCGCTTTGCGCATAAGTCATGTAGTTATCAATGACCTTGGTGTATCCGGGCAGATTGGGATATTCCTTGCCGAATATCTCGTGAATCTTCTCGGCATGCTCGTGGTTCTTGGCAAAGATGATTGTCTTTCCAAGCTTTTCGCCGTAGTCGATGCGCAAACCGTCCTGCATCAAGATATGAAGCACTTGGCGAATGGTATCCTCGTTGAACACCCACTCATTGAGCGCAGACGATGCTATGCTTTCCGGGAGTTCGCCGTTTTCGTCTTCAAAGGTGTTTTCATATGCTTCCTTATCGGCTTCGGAAAGGTCATCATATACGATACCTTGCTCAATGAATTTCAATTTACTTTCAACCGACATAAAATCGACAAGGTATCCATCGGTGACTGCCTGTCCAAGCTCATAACCGTAAGTAGGAACCCCGTTCTCAAGCTCGAAAACCTCGTAGGTGTTCTTGTCGATCTCATCCTTGGGTGTTGCGGTAAGTCCAACCAGCGGAGCATCGAAATAGTTGAAAATATCCCTGTACTTGTTGTAGATGGAGCGGTGCGCTTCGTCTACGATGACAAGATCAAAGTGACCAACAGTGAAGAGCTTCTTCTCGTTCTCGTCCTTGACCGTATCAATGCAGTTCATCATCGTTTGATAGGTGGAGAAAACACAACGGGAATCAAAGTTCTCCTTGTCCTCGCAGAGATTGGTCACCGACAGATCGGGCAACATATTCACAAAGGCACGCTTTGCCTGAATGACAAGCGAATTACGGTCGGCAAGGAAGAGAATATTCTTCACCCAGCCGTGATCAAGTAACACCTTGCAAAGCGCAATAACGGTTCTCGTTTTGCCCGAGCCCGTTGCCATCACGAGAAGCGCTTTGCGACGATTCTTCTTGTCAAGGGCTTCGCAAACCGCCTTGATAGCTCCCTCTTGGTAGTAACGTCCGGCAATTGCTTTGTCCACCATCACGTTCTTGAGACTCGTCCTCATAGTGTGAAGATTGAAAAGCTTTTCAAGGTCGCGTTTGGAGTAAACCGATGCCACTTTTCTCTCGGGATAATATTTATCGTTCCAGATGCGCGTGTCAAAACCGTTGGAAAGGAAGATGATCGGACGACGTCCATATTTCTGCTCCAAGAGGTCGGCATAAAGCTTTGCCTGCTGTCTTCCCTTGGCGACGTCAACACAAGTGCGCTTGGCTTCAAGCACCGCAAGAGGCTTGCCGTCATCGCCAAAGAGCACGTAATCGGCATATCCCACCTCGCTCTTGTTGGGCATACCGTAAAGCTCGACCTCATTCAGCCAATCCTTGCCCTCTACCCAGCCTGCATCCTGAAGCATAAAGTCGATATAGATCTTCCTCGTCTTATATTCAGAGAGGTCAAGAGGCTTGGGAACGTAGGTCTGCAACTGCTCTGCACGGCGCGCGGTGAGCTCGTCCTTCAGAGCCTTGTTTTCCTCCATCAGCTTGGTGATGTCGATATCGTTTTCCGGAACAAAAGCAAGGGCTTCGTCTATGGTGAGGGTCAGCAAGGCCTTGTCAAACTCACGCTCGGTATAGGCAGCAGCGTAACAGTAGGCAACAAAATCCAGAAACACAAACAGATTCTCCAGGCACAGCTCCGCCTGCTCTGCCGTCACCTTTTTGCCTCCGTGAGCGGCACTGTTGCCCACCTTGCGGATAAAATCCAAGCGACGCCAAAGATCTGCCCCAACGATATCCCGAAACTTCCCGTCGTTCATCAGACTGACAAGGTTGTCCTGATAGGGCATCTCCAGATCACGGTCCACAGAGTACATCCACTTCACCGCGAACTCCATCGCCCTGCGGCAGTTGATCACGCAGGCATCCACGTCTATATGTAGGATCTTCTCTGCCGAAATCGCTACGTCCGCAAAGGATGCGAAATCCGGGGTAAGTTTTAGAAAATCAAAGTTGGTCATGGGGACCTCCATACATACTTAACAAATTATTGCTTGGCGCTTTTGATTACATCCATAATGTCAGATATATTGCTAGGCATTGAAGGAGAGGATTCCCCTTTTAACAATCCCGTATCCGAACGACTAAATAGCGCATTTAAAACCAATGCTCTTTCTTTATCTGTAACGGCACCTTTCTCAATTAGGGATAGGTAAAAGAGAGATAAATTTTCACGTTCTCGTGCATCACTCGCCAAATGGTGCGAACTCAAAGCCATTTTTGTGGTTAGACGTAAAATGAATATTCCTATACTAGCAATCACAGTAATAATAGCAGAATTCTTTAAGTTTTCAATCCAATTAGCATCTGGAGAGAAAATAATGATATCCTTGATCAACACAACCAAAAGAAGCGCTATTATCGCAATTGCAAATAGACCACTCACGCCAAACCAAACGTATCCTTTTCTTGAATAACTTGTTTTAAGTTTAGCCCAATATTCAGCCGGGGCTTCAAGTCTTAATTTTTCTCTATATGTTTTTTCCAAATTGACAAGCCGAGAATCTGCGTCCGAGAACTGTTTTGCGGATTTTGCATCCAATTCAGTTAGATGATCATTCGTTTGCATTGTGATGGATTCTAACCGTTTTTCTTGCTCTAAAAAGGCTTTTGTGTAGTTCTCGTTCAGGTTGGAATATTGTTTTGCGGCTTCTTCTACATTGGTCTTAAATTCAGCTATTTTTTCTGCTGCAGAAACAGCATAACTATTAAACACACCCCTGTAAGCCATTGCCACATAAAACCCGCGAAAAGTCTCTGCGGTTGTAGAAAAACTCAAATCTTTTTTGATCAACATTCCCATTCTAAAGCCTGTCAAAAAAGAGCTTGATTCTCCAACGTGCTTCAACAGTTCTCTCGAAAGATTTGTGTTTGAAGATAAAACCCCTTGCGCAATGGCTTGAACACTTTGGTTCAAATAATTCACCATTGAAGTTGGGGATTGTATATACCGCAATGCAGTTTCAAAACTGCTTTTTGCGTTTTGCAATCGATTATACCGCACAATATTATCTAATTTTTTATTCGGATCAACTTTATTCCAAAAATCCAATTCACTTTCTAAATAGTCATAATATTGATCCGCACTTGTTATTTTGATATTTGTAGCGCCTATTTCTTGCTCGGAAGAAATATCGTCAGGATACAACTCAACAA
>JAFYNA010000129.1 GCA_017549925.1 Clostridia bacterium
ACTCTTTGTTGTTCAGTTTTCAATGTCCGTCTCGCTATACCCCTCAGCGGGGACAGCTTTGCTATCATACCACAAGTTTTTCCATTTGTCAATAGGTTTTTTAAACTTTTTTCAAGTTTTTTTGCGGTATGCTCGCTCGCCTATCGGCTTCCCTCAAGGCTTGCATATCTTACCACCGTTTTATTCTTTTGTCAACCCTATTTTCGCAAAAAAATCAATTTGATATACATTTTTGCTTTTTTCCAGAAAAGCACTTGCTTTTTTGTTCATTTTCCTGTATACTGACCCCGTAAACAGAGTAGATACCCACGCGTATAGTGCCGAAGGGACGGGGAGTTGCCCTTTGGACGAAGAAATTCCTTTTTCGCGATGTGGGTGTCGCATCCCGCTGAAAACTGTGTGTTCACCTCTTTTTCGCAGGAATTCTGTCAAAAGGAGGTCTTTATTATTTTATGAAGAAACAACAAGCACTATATCCCCACCCCTTTTCCCTAGCGTATTGGCGAGATGCCGCCGCGGAATGCAAAAACGTGCGCAGCATTTCCCACGCCGCATTTCTCTGCGCTCTCGCCATTGTAATCGAAAAATTCAACATTCCCATCTCGCCTTACCTGCAGGTCTCGGTTTCTTTTTTTGCGGTAGCTCTATGCTCTATGCTCACAGGACCCGTGCTTGCCATTCCCTGCGGGATCTTGGTGGATCTGATCGGGATCATCGGTTCTCCGTACCCCGTATTCCTGGGCTACACCCTTACCGCGATCCTTACCTCCGTGGTTTACGCTTTGTTTTTGTACCGGGGGAACATAACCTACTTCCGTGTACTGGCCGCCGAGGTGATCATCAACTTCTTGATCAACGCTTTTTTGGGTTCTTACTGGCGGGTGATCCTTTATAACGGTGCTTTTTGGGTTTATTTCGCCCTGGCTGTCGCCAAGAATCTGGTTCTGCTGGCGCCGGAGGCCTTCCTGCTGTATTCCTTCTTGCGCATTTTCTCTTCGCCACTGAAGCAGATCGGCATTCTTCCTGCGGGGATTTCCTTTAAGAGCGGCAAGGGAAGCTTGTTCTTCTCCTGCGTGTTCGCCGTTTTGGGAGCCATCCTCGTGGCGTTGTTTGCCATCTACTACCCCGAGATCAAGGAATACATCACAACAATGCTTTCTTAAAATATGAAAAGGATCGTCGCCCTGTGCAACGATCCTTTTTTGTTCACAAGCCCGTCCGAAACAATCGGCGCAGCAACGGACGCAAAATCGGCGGTGCCTTCCATACGTAAATGCGCATACCCTTCACCTACTTTATAAATAATATGACGCCAACCCCTGCGATCACACCCGCCTCCACGCAAGCCATGGCAAAGGGCGGTAACACAGTGCAAAGCAAAACCCCCGCTCCGAATGCCAACACGGAAAAACCCAAGGTACGGCCGTTACAGCACATACAACCACTTCCCTTCTGCTTTTAATTTATGCATATCAAAAGCAGGGCGTGCATATTTTATAATGGATAAATAAGAGCGAAAGGAAGCCTTTTACCTATGAGCAAGCCCACCTCTACACAAATTCGTTTTCCTGCGCGGATCTGGGACACTATTTTGGACAAAGAAACAGAATTCGACGGTGCCCTGCCGGATTACTGCCCCGACATCGTCCGTTTGATCCGCGTAGATTGCACCCCTTACACCGACAGCTGTCAGGTCATTGACAACAAGGTACAGATCGGCGGACGGGTGATCTACGATATTCTTTACGAAACAGATCACAGGAACAAGCTCCGCTTCTGCAGCTTCACCCAGGAATTCCGCCACACTGCCGACCTGCCCAAAACGGATGCGGACTCTCCGGAAGCCCATTGCAAGGTCACTTGCAGCAAGATCACCTGCCGTATGTTGTCCCCCAGACGTCCTGCGTTGCGGGCGCGGCTGGAGCTTCACACCACCGTTTTGGGGAATATAGCGGTCAACGCCCTCTCCGTACAGCCAACGGGAGATCTTTTCTTCGCCAAGAAAACACTTTGCTACGACGTTCCCGACGAAGTACAGAAAAGAGAATTCCGATTTGAAGAGTCTCTTCCTCTGTTGCAAGGGGAGGAAAGCATCGGGGAAATGATCTACGGCACCGTAACGGTCCAGCCACCCCAAACCACCGTCACAAAAGGAAGCATTCTTGCCAAGACCACCGCTTCAGTAAAAGTATTATATCAGCCGGAGGATCTTACCCAAGGAAGCAGTTACCGCATGGCGGTGAAAAATCTGCCCCTTACGTTGGCATTGGAAGTCCCTGATGCGGAGGATGGAAAGCATTGCTCCTTGCAGCTGGAGGTAGGCGCGCAAAGCGTGATTCCCGAGCTTGACCAATACGGGGAAAGCCGTTTGTTGAAGGCCAACTTCACCGTAAACGCCGTGGCACGCACCATGGGGAAGGCGGAGATCGAGGTCGCCGAGGATCTGTTTGCCCGCAAGGCTGTGGTCACCGCCTGTCGCACAGAAATTTCCCTCCCGCGGGTAGCGTCCACCGCAGACAGAAGCTTTACCGTGGATTTGAAGCTCCCTGCAGAGGAGCCTGTTTTCACCGCCCTTTACGATACCACGGTGCGGGCGGGCAGAGTGAAGGCCTTGTCTGCCGATGGCGGAGTAGAGTTGACGGGCACCTTGACCGTCTCCGTGCTGGGGGACAGCATGGAGGGAGTTTTGCATCGGGATCATATGGCGGAATTCGTGCAGTTTATCCCGGCAGAGCTTCCCGTCGGCCTTACGGAGATCACCGCCGAGGCCATGCCCTTTGAGATCATGCCCACCTTACATTCCGACGGAAGCCTTTCCGCAAGAGTGATCTGCAACGCTTCTCTTACCTGCCGCAGGGCAGAAATCATGTCGTTTTTGTCCGAGCCGGTGAAGCAGGCGGATCCTCCCGAGGAGGAGCCTTATTCCGTAGCGTACTTCTATCCCGCCAAAACCGACACCCTCTGGTCGGTGGCAAAGAAATACCGCATTGATCCCGCAAGATTAAAGGCCGATAATCCCACCTCCTTTGACGAAAGCGGGCGACTTCTCCCGGGGACGAGAACCATCACGGTGATCAACCAAGCCGTATAAAAAAGAAAATCCCCTTTTTTGCTTGAAAAGTTCATAATTTCGTGTTATAATACTCTTATAGGAAGTCTAAAAAAGGAGGTGCCGCAATGCAGCTGCAGGAATCCGGCGAAATGTATCTGGAAACGATCTTAACTCTGACCAAACGGGGGACGCCCTTCCGTTCCATCGACGTTTGTGAGGAAATGGGATATTCCAAGCCCAGCGTCAGCAGAGCCATGGGCCTTCTGCGCAAGGGCGAGCTGATCACCGTGGATAAAAGCGGCTATATCTCCTTGACGGAATTGGGCAAGGAAACTGCCGAAAAGATCTTTGCGCGGCATACCCTTTTGACCACCCTGCTCCAAAGGTTGGGTGTGGACGGCGAAACTGCCGCAGAGGATGCCTGCAAGATGGAACACGTTATCAGCGACACCACGTTCCAAGCCATTCGGGCGTATTTGGAGAAAAGCTAAGCTCCCCGACAAACGAAGAAATCCCGCAAGCCAAAAAGGTTTGCGGGATCTTTTTATTTGGTTAAATAAGCATTGGCCTTTTTCAGCATGGCGCGGGCATTCTCGAAGGTAAGCGCCTCGCAGGCCTCCTCGAAAGGAAGCAGCAGGTAGCGAAACCGCTCAAACCCTTGGTTGTGGCAGGGGGTCTGCCCGGAAAATTCCCCCGGGAAGTAGACTACCTTTTTGCGGTTGCCGTTCCGCATGGAATAAAAGATCTCGTAGCGGAAGCCTTTGTCAACACGAACCTGCAGAGAGGTCTCCTCCCAGGTCTCCCGGTAGGCGGTTTCTGCTTCGGTTTCCCCGCCTTCCATATGCCCTTTGGGAAAGCCGCAATAGCCGTCGTCCCCTGCCTGCACCAGCAGGTAGAGGATCTTGCCGTCGCGCAAGGTATACGGGATCGTCCCGCAAGAGCGTTCCAGCATATAACCCCTCCTTTTTGTGGATAACCCTGTGGATAAGTGGGAAAGTTATCAACCAACTTTCCACTTTTCTTCCACATTCCACTAAAAAATGCCTTATAGATAAGATTTCAACAAGCGAACCAGCACATCCGCACCCCGAGCAATGCTCTCGGGACGGATATACTCCGCCAAGGTGTGGGCGCCGCCGCCCTCCACCAGCCCGATGCAAACCGCAGGGATCCCCATGGAAAGGGGCAGATTGCAATCGGTGGACGCAGGATACCGCGCAGGGACAGGCAGTCCCGCGAAGGCCCTCTCACAGCGGGCAATCAAAGCGGCCTGTTTTTCCTCCGCCACGTTGCCGCAAGGACGGACACCGATGGTCTCCACGGAAAGAGTGCAATCCTTTACGCCTCGGCAGGCGGCTTGGAACTGAGCTTCCATCTGGGCAAAGTTCTCCTTGGTATCACTGCGGAACTCGTACAGCATAGAGGCCTCCGCGGCAATGGTGTTCACCGTGGTGCCGCCGCTGATAGAGCCGAAGTTGAAGGTGGTGATCCCCACCTTCGGCAAGGGCTGCTTTTCCAGCTCGGCAACCAAGCCGCAAAGCTTGGCGATGGCGTTGGGCGCACCGAAGTCACGGAAGGAATGTCCTCCCGCCGTTTTTGCGGTTACACGGTAGCGCATGGAGCCCACGCAGGTATCGTGCAGTTTTTCCAAATAGCTGTCAAAGGAAACCACCTCTTGCAAGCGGTCTCCGTACCGTTCCATCAAGGCCTTACAGCCCCGCAGATTGCCCTCTCCCTCCTCGCAAACGTTGGCGGCAAAGAGAAAGGTAATATCCTCGGGTAGGGCTTGCTCTGCCATCCATACGCCTGCGGCCAACACAAACGCGGCATGAACGGTATCGTCCCCGATGCCGGGGCAGTAAAGACGGTCTCCCTCCTCCCGCAGGGCAAGAGGAGCTTTCTCGTCAAACACAATATCCGTATGGGCCATAAACAGAACCGCGGGAGAAGATTCCTTCCCTCCCAGCTCTAAGATCACGTTGCCCACCTCATCCGCAAAGGCATCAAGCCCCCGTTCTCTCCAATAGTTCAGGCAGAACGCCGTGCGCTGTTCCTCTTTCCCCGAAGGGGCGGGAATCACCGCAAGGTCACGGGTAAGCGCCAGGATCTCTTTTTCATCAAACATCATATTTGGTCATGTCCGGCAAATAGGTGAAGGCCGTCTTGATCTCTTCATCCGTGGGAACGTAGTCCGTCATCTTGCCGTCGTGGAACTTCTCGTAAGCGTACATATCAAAGTAGCCCGTGCCGGTAAGGCCGAACAGAATGGTCTTCTCCTCCCCGGTCTCGCGGCAACGGATGGCTTCGTCGATGGCCGCCTTGATGGCGTGGGAGCTTTCGGGTGCGGGAAGGGTACCCTCCGCCCGTGCAAAGAATTCTGCCGCGGCGAAGACCTCCGTCTGAGGAACGGAAATTGCCTCCAGCAAGCCGTCTGCACGGAGCTGGGACAGAATGGGGCTCATGCCGTGGTAGCGCAAGCCGCCTGCATGGTTGGGCGCGGGAATATAGTTGCTGCCCAAGGTGTACATTTTTGCCAAGGGGCAGACCATGCCCGTATCGCAATAGTCGTAGGCAAAGGTGCCTCTGGTCAAGCTGGGGCAGGACGCGGGCTCCACCGCAATAAAGCGGTAATCTGCCTCGCCTCTCAGCTTCTCACCCATAAAGGGTGCGATCAAGCCGCCCAGGTTGCTTCCGCCCCCTGCGCAGCCGATGATGATGTCGGGCTTGATGTCGTATTTATCCATGGCGGCCTTGGCTTCCAGGCCGATGATGGACTGGTGGAGCATGACCTGGTTCAGCACGCTTCCCAAAACGTAACGGTAGCCGGGGGTGTTGGTGGCAACCTCCACCGCCTCGGAAATGGCACAGCCCAAGCTGCCTCCCGTGCCGGGATGCTTTTCCAGGATCTGTCTGCCCACCTGAGTATTCATGGAGGGAGAAGCAGTTACGGAAGCACCGTAGGTGCGCATGACCTCTCTGCGGAAGGGCTTCTGCTCGTAGGAGACCTTTACCATATAGACCTTACAGTCCAGACCCAAATACGCGCAAGCCATGGAAAGGGCGGTGCCCCACTGTCCCGCGCCCGTCTCGGTAGTAACGCCCACCAAGCCCTGCTTCTTGGCATAGTACGCCTGGGCGATGGCGGAGTTCAGCTTATGAGAGCCGCTGGTATTGTTGCCTTCAAACTTGTAGTAGATCTTGGCGGGAGTCTTCAGCTTCTCTTCCAAGCAGTACGCACGCACCAAGGGGGCGGGACGGTACATCTTGTAGAAGCTCAAAATCTCATCGGGGATGGGGAAATATGCGGTATCCTCATCCACCTCCTGCCGTGCCAGCTCCTCGCAGAACACGGAGGACAGATCCTCCGCCGTCATGGGCTTGCCCGTAGCGGGATCCAGCAGAGGAGCGGGTTTGTTCTTCATATCTGCCCGCAGGTTATACCAAGCCTTGGGCATCTCGCTTTCTTCTAAGTAGATCTTGTAGGGAATTTCTTTGTTTGCCATAAGTTCTCTTCCTTTCTCATATTGGTGGACGGTTAAAAAAACAGACCCCGTCCCCGCATTTCACAAACGCTGGGACAGGATCACTTCCTGCGGTGCCACCCGGCTTGGCGCAAAACACGCCCACCTTTACGCATACCAATATATGCAGACCTTTGTTCACGAAGGGTCATACTCCGTCATTCATACTGAGGCATCGCGCCCGTTCTGTCTGCCCTTGGAAGCCCATTCCCAATTCTCTCTTCACCGCGATCCCACCGCCCGCGGCTCTCTTTGGAAGCTGAAGAAAAGGTACTATTCTCCCGCATCGGTTTGTCCCGAGTATAGCACATTTTTCATCGGTTGTCAATACAAAAAACATTATCAAACGATAATTTTTTCAAAAAGATGGTAGCAATCAAAATCTGCCTCCACGTACAGCTTATCCCAGGCCACCCGCGCCAGATGAGTGCCCAGCAGACTTTTGGCGTTGATTTTCATATTCTCCCCCACCAGATACACCTCTCCCTTGCAGGAGGAGGCAATGCGGTGGAAGGCGGTCACGTCGGTGACGGTGTCCAAAACCACACGGTAACAATACACTTGCTTTTGCTTTACGTTTTTCATGGGAGCGGTTCCTTTCATGGCGTGGTGAAAAATCAGATCCTACGGTTTCAATTTCGCCGCTCTCCGCCCACCTTTATTCACGAAAGCAAAAACTCCCGCAACAAATTGTGCACGTTCTACAAGGAGGCTGTAAAACGTGCACAAAAGCAGTCAATTCAATTTGTAAAAAGTGCTTTTTAGTCTTCCAGGAAGCCACGGATCAAGGGCACCAGCTGACGTTGCATCTCGGGGATGGTGTCGCGGGTAGTCCAGCTGCACCAATAGGTATAACCGCCCAAGGTCAAGGAACGGGGCGTTGCCATGTAGCTGTAATAGCCGTTGCACTGATCCAGCGGGATGGTCTTGGCACCGGTGAAGGTGGAACGGAGCCACGTGGAAAGCTCCGTCAAGCTCTCGCCGGGAACGCCCACGAAGAGATAGTCTCCCAGCCGTACGCAGGGAATATCGATGGTCACCTTACGGGTGGCCAGGGTCTCGTCGTCAAAGCCGCAGATGGTGGTGGCCATACTGCGATTATAATGGCTCTTGTACCAATCGTCGATGACACGCTTCATTTGCGCAGGGGTAAGGGAGGGGTCGTTCAAGGCCGCCTTGTACTTCTCGTCGCTTTCCGCACACAGTCTTGCGTGATCCTCCACCGCCTCTTTCACACTGCGGGGCATATCCTCACGCATGGGAACGGTGACGGTAAAGGTTTCGGTCTTCAGAAAATCCTCCTTCATCACGCGGCGGTTTTCCGCAAAGGATTTCTCCAGCTTCTCCGCGAACCAATGACCCAACCGCTGGCATTCCTTATCGCTGGCGACAAAATCGTCGATGCCGTCGTAGCCCTTTTTGGTGCTGAGGTCGCCGCAGGGACCGTTGAGGTAAATGGAGGTGCCGCCGAAATCCTCCTCCAGCTTAGTGGAAAGATAACCCGGCCAGTCGAAGTCATAGCGGTACATCTCCGACTTTCCCTGCACGGGGCGAAGCTCAAACAGAACAGCCACGTCGGGATGGGCGGCAAATCGGGACATGGTGCCCAGCACCTTGCCCTCGGTATCCTTGAACACAAAGAGATACGCCAAGGGGTCGTTGAGATTATCGAAATACAAGGGCTTCTCCAGCACCTCCATGTGAGGACGGTACTCTCTGAGAAGCATAATGCCCTCGTTTTGGGTGCAGGGCTTGCCGTTCTCGTCAAAACCCATGCCCGTCCAGACGGTAACACCGCCCAGCCCCTCCACGTACTGCTCCCGGTTGAAGCTGCAATCGGTGCCGAAATACGCCTCGCTTACCTCGCAAACATAGGGAACCGCATTTTTCTGCAGCTCCTTTACCGCCTCCGCGGCCCGGGCAATAATGGCATCCATGGCCTCGTGCATATTGTCGGTGTAGGGTGCGGCGTGAGCCTGAAGCTCATGGAACACGATGCTCTTGGCAGGAATGCCGCAGGCTTCGCCCAGCTCCTTACAGAACTTGCGGGCATCACACGCCCAAGTGCCCAAGGAGTCGAAGGCGCAGAACAACGCCTGCTCTTCTCCGTTCTTAAAATACGCCAGACGACAGTACAGATCGGTGTGGTAAGGCCACACAGGGGTAAAGGTGCCCTTGATGGAAAATTTTCCAAAGCTACAAAGTGACATGACGAGTTTCCTTTCCGATAAAGCATTGATATAAAGTATTCTCCGACGCGCAAGCCCCCGAGGTCATGCGGGCAAGGTCGGTGGTATAAAAGCGATTGGAACAGAAAAAGCGTTCCGTAGGCTGGGGCTCGGACAGCACACCGTCAAACAGCAAGCCGCAACGGTGAGCGGTGCGGGAGGCAAATTCCAGATCGTGGGTGACGGTGAGGATAGCCGTGCCCTTTTCGGTCAAACGATGCAACGCCTCCTCTATGCGATGGGTGGCACGGGCATCCACCCCCTTGGTGGGCTCGTCCAAAAGCAAAACCTTGGGCTCCTGCAGTAAGATCCGCGCCAAAGCGCAAAGCTGCAGCTCCCCTCCGCTGAGATCCAAGGGATGGCGGCTCAGCAAATGCTCCACCCCAAGGGTGGCCGCCATCTCCGTAGCGGCAGAAGGATCGATCCCCTGCTTTTTGCAGTACAGCAACAGCTCTTCTCCCACCGTTTCCTCTCCAAAGAGGGCGGCAGGCTCCTGGGGCAGGTACGCCATGCCATGGCGCCACAGCTCCCCGCCATATTTCTGCAAGGGCTTCCCCGCAAAAAGGATCTTCCCCGCCACCGGCTTTAAGAATCCGCACAGCAAACGCAACAAAGTAGTCTTGCCGCTTCCGTTTCCGCCCACCACGGCAAGATGCTCCCCGGGGTGCAAGGTCAGGTGCAAGCGGTCGCACAAGGGAGCGGACTCCCGAGCAAAGCGGAAGCAAAGGGCATCGGCTTGCAGAATGGGTTCTCCTTGGGGCAATACGGTCTCCGCAGGCTTGCGGAAGGCGGCCTTTGCCAGCATGGCTCTGCCCTCCCGCAACGTCAAGGGACATTCCCCCGCCAGGGACAATTTGTGCCAAACGCGGGTCACCGCAGGCAGGACGGCAAGCTTTTCCTCCGGGAACGCGGCACAGACCTCACGGGGCGTGCCGTCGTATAAAAGAGTGCCTGCTTCCAAATACAACAATCTGTCCGCCATGCCCAATACCCGCGACGGATCGTGGGTGGCAAGTAAGACGGTGATCCCCATCTCGCGATTCAAGCGCTCCAGCAGAGAGAGGAATTCCCCCTCTGCCACGGGATCCAAACGGGAGGTAGGCTCGTCCAGCAATAGCAAGGCGGGTTCTGCTCCCATCACGGAGGCCAAGGTCAACAGCTGCATCTGCCCGCCGGAAAGGATCTCCGTAGGCTTGCGGAACCATTCCCCCATCCCAAAATACGAGGCGATCTCACCTACGCGGCGGCGAAGCAAGGTATCCTCCATGCCCGCACTTTCACCGGTAAAGGCCAGCTCGTGCCACACGCGGTCAGTAACGATCTGCTCTGCGGGCTTCTGCGCCACAAAGCCCACCGCAAAGGCGGATTCCCTCGCCGTCAGCTCCTCCATGGGCTTGCCAAGAAGAGAGAGACTGCCTTTTTTCGCCCCCTCCGGGGACAATTCTTTTTTGATCAAGCGCAAAAGGGTACTTTTTCCCGATCCGGAATCTCCCATCAGAACGGTAAAACTCCCGGGAGCAAGGGAAAAGGATATGTTTTGCAAAACCGGTTCCGAAGCCCCTCTGTATGTGAAGGACAACCCTCGGACGTTCAAGATCTCCATCTCAGTTTTTCCCTCCCTTCCAGCAAACACGGGATTCCGCAAAGGACCCCAAAGCAAACCCACAAGGGGACATAAGTCATCAAAATTCCCACAGCGGCAAGAACTGTCAGCAAAGCCACGCCGCCTATCAGAATGCCATCCCGCAAAGCAAAGCGGAACAAGCCGTAAGAGGTTCTGCCGGGAAGCCCAAAGCCCCGCGCCTTCATGGAGTTGCCGCTTTCCACAGCAGTTTCCAAGGTCATTCCCAAGGAAACGGAAAGATTACCCGCGGCAAAGCGCAGGTCTGCCAAAGCGCCGTCCCCCTTCAGACCCGCCGCCAGCCGCGCTTCTTTCACTGCGGTATGGCGAGGTCCTGCCAGAGAAACCATCCGCAAAGCGGAGGAGATCAGCAAAGCGGTTTTTGGGAACGGTCTACCCAACAGATAGACGATCCGCTCCCCGTCCAGCACCCGCCCAAAGGCGGAGAACCAGCACAGGGAGGCGGCAAGCATCCCGCCGATCCGCGCCCCCTCGTACAAAGCATCCAGGGTCACGGCGTTATGGTTAAGATAAAACAACACCTGCTCTCCCCGATGGGAAAACAGCGGATTGGTCAAGGTAAAGATCACCACCACCAAAAGCACCGTCTTAAGCTGCCCTCTCGCGCCGCCGGTCATGGCGCAGAAGGAAAGTCCTCCCGCCAAGGAGCAGAGGATCACAAAGGGCTCGGTGGAAAAAGCGGATAACACCAGCAAAGAAAGCAGCAACACCGCCCCAGTGGAAGGATGCCATTCTCTCATGATGCCCCTCCTTCCTCGTAGGAGGTCACGTAATACCAACGGATCACGTCACCGCTTTTGAGAAGGTACTCGGCGGAGGAAACGCTTCCCGTAACCCCGTTGACAGAGTACATCCAGCCGGATTGGTCACCGTGGTCAAATTCATATAGGTTTCCGATGCCCTCCACGTAGCCCCCGGTGTATTCCACGCGGATGCCCTTGGCCTCCGTAACACGCAAGAGAAGCTCCAATACAGTTTCTCCCTCACGGAGAGCCACTTGGGTAGGGGGCAAGAGATCCTCCGTTCCCCCATCGATCTCAAAAGTAACGGCCGGCGCTCCCTCTCCCACTGGGGCAAGGGAACCGCTTCCGTATTCCGACACCGAGGTAAAATCCGAAAGGGTGAAGAAAACGATCAGCAAGGAGCCGCACAGCACCACCAAGGCGCCATCCTTTTTCTTTCCCCTCAAAACGCAAAAAAGGCAGATCAACAAAGCCGCGACACCAACTGCCGCGATCAAAAGCCATCGGATCTGTTCGCCCGTAAGCTCCATAGCCTTGTCCTGCCTTTCTTTTTTTATGTATTATATCACTCCGAAAGCAAAAAATCAAGAGGCCGCGTCCTATGACCCGGCCTCGTTTTCGCATTCACTTTTGCCCGCAGATCTCGTGCGCGATCTCCTGCAGCTTTGCGGCGGTTTCTCTGCCGAAATAAGCGTCGTAGGCGTTCCCGCGGGTGTCAAGCCCTAAGAAGGTCTCTGCCAGACAGCAAGCCACCAAGTAACTGCCCATTCCCGAATGGTGGGAACGGTCGTCCGCATACAATTCAAGCTCGGGATAGGTCTCCCGACATTTTACAAACGCCTCCGCCACCGGAGAAACAGGGGCGTCGAAGATCTGCCCCGCATGGCGATAAAACTTGGAAAGGGCGGCAGACGATTCCTGCATCTTCCCTTCCGTCGCCGTGGGAGCGGAGCGCATATACAAGAAGGGCTTTGCGCCGTTTTCCTTCACCAAGGGCAGAAGGCTGCGAAGGGAGGCTTCCATATCCTCCGACGTAGCGGCTCCCGCATCCTGGAACACCGCAAAATCGTATTTCTTTTCCCCGAGACGGGCGATCAACAGCTTATGATAGTCGTGATCGGGATCGGCAAACTGATGGAGATACGCCGCTCCGCGGGTGCAATAAGTCACGTCCACCGCCCGACCTGCCGCCGCGCAAAGGGAACGGAGCTTCAAGGGTACGCCGTGGAAATAGGTACAGCTGTTGCCGACAAACAAAAATTTCACCGCAAAAGGGTCTGCAGTAAGGGCTTCCTCATAACGGAGAACCAAAGAATCCTCCTCAACGAACCCTTCCACTCTGCGATGCACCACCATGGTGGCGTTGTATAGCATCGCCCCCTCCATGGCAAAGTCAAAGCAAGCGCGGATCTCCTCGTTCCCGCCGTTGCCGAAGGCGATGGCGAAGCCGCGGGGCGGAACTGTCACGGAAAGCTGAGGACTGCCCAGCTTTTGATCGGTATTTGCCCAAAGCTCACCGCCTGCTTCCCGCAGAACGCCGTCTTCCCCGAAGATCATCAGCTTGGAGGCATTGAAGCGATAGTCAGCAGTCTTCAGCACCCGAGGGGAATCCCACCCGGTGTAAAGGGTGACACCTTCCCCTGCGGGGATGTCTTTTTGCGAAATGGGGATCTTGATCTCTTTCATGCTCTGACCTCAATGATACAATCACTGCCCGGTCTGCCGTGGCTGTCCAAAATGATCTCTCCGATGGAATCCGCCACGATCTTGCCGTGGGTGGGATTCTTCACGCTGTCGATATGTCCCTTCACCTCTGCCTGCACGGTGCAGTTCTCAAAGGCGAGGTCGCAGTTCTCCATAGTACAATCCTCCAGCACCAGGTCCTCGCAGTAGCAGAGGGGCTGTGTGCCGATGATCTTGCAACGCACCAAGCGGAGATTCTTGGCGTACCAGCCCAGATATTCTCCCTTTAATACACTGTCATAAACGGTAACGTTCTCGCTGTGCCAGAAGGCATCCTTGGTGTTCAGCACGCAATCACGGATCACGGCGTTCTTCACGTATTGGAAGGAATACTTCCCCGTGAAGGTGCTTTCCTTCATGGTCACGTCGGAAGCCCCCAGCAAAAAATAAGCGGACTGCATGGTAAACCGCTCCATGGAAATGCCGCGGCAGTTCCAGCCGAACTCCTCGGAGACTCCCTCGCAATCGGTGATCTCCACGTCGGCACATTCGCGGAAGGCCTTGATCCCGCCCAAGGTGGTGTGGGAAACCTTGACACCCTGATCGTACCAAAAAGCGGCGCGGCAGGTCTCCGTCAAAGTACAACGCTCCACCGTAAGGTTGGTATCGTGCCAGAAGGGATACCGCAAGGCGAAATGGCAATCAGCCACCTCCAGGTTTTGGCTCTCCTTCAGGGCAGATTCCCCGTCGGCAGGGCCTTCAAAGCGGCAGTTCTCCACCCGCAGGCCGTCGCTTCCGTACAGCGCACGCTCTTCATCAAAGGTTTTATCACAAACGAATTTCATATCTCGACTCCAAAAAAGCGAAAAATTTCTTCATTAAAAGGGTCACGGCCACCCCCACAAGGATGCCGAGAGCAGCTCCCGCCAGCACGTCTGTGGGAAAATGCACGTACAGATAAAGGCGGGTAAAGCCCATAAGTGCCGCCACAGGGAAGGCAATATACCCCCATTTGCGGTTATACATGAACAAAATGGTGGCAGCGATAAAGGACACCATGGTATGCCCCGAGGGGAAGGAAAAATCCGTTGGGTTTTCCACCAAAAGCGTCACCGCCTCGTTGATCCAGCAGGGGCGGTCTCTGGCGATAAGGTTTTTTAAAAGCAGGTTGCAGACCACCAGCTGGCAGATCAAGCCCACCGCCAGGGTGATTCCCGCTTTGCGGTGCTTGGGAAGGCACATCAGCAGGATGCTGATAACGATCCAGATCCAGCCCGCGTTCCCCAGCATGGTGAAAATCGGCACCGCAGCATCCAAGAAAGGCGTTTGGAAAAAGTCCCGAATCCAATCCAGGATCCCAAGCTCCCATCTATTCAGTTGGGAAAGCATATCCGTCACGCCTCCTTTTTTCGCAGATGTAAGATTATAC
>JAFYNA010000130.1 GCA_017549925.1 Clostridia bacterium
AAAAAAGAGCTTCGATTCCCCTTTTCACGCATAATAAATGGGCAGACATGGAAAACTAAGGGTATCAAAGCAGGAAAGGTTTTGGCAGAATGGAGAATTACGGATATATAAAGTTTAAAGAAGTGTATCTCGAGGGGACATCCGCTACGGTGGGCAAAAAGGAGATAGCAGGGCCTTTGGGGAAATGGTTTGATCTCCACGAAGAGGACGAATATTTTGGGATGCCCACCTTTGAGCAGGCGGAAAGCGAGATGGTGCGACGTAATCTTGCCAATTTGTTTGAAAAGGAAGGGTTGCAGGACGAAGGCGTTGGGGTATTGCTGGGGGGCGATCTGTTGAACCAATGCGTAGGCACCAGCTTTGGGATCAAGGATCATACCATCCCGTTTTTGGGGCTGTACGGAGCTTGCTCCACCATCGCGGAGGGGCTTTTGGTGGGCTCTATGCTGGTGCAGGGCGGGTTCGTGCCCTCGGCGGTGGCGATGGCTTCCTCCCATTACTGCACGGCGGAGCGGCAATACAGATTCCCCCCGGAATACGGCAACCAACGGCCCCCAACGGCGCAATATACGGTGACGGGAGCGGGGGCGTTCTATTTGACCCGCAAGCCCTCCCCCATCCGTATCGCGGAAGGACTCATCGGCAGGATCGTGGACGGCGGGATCACCGATGCCAACAACATGGGGGCGGCGATGGCTCCCGCGGCGGCGGATACCATTCTGCGGTATTTTAAAGAAAGCGGCCGGCGTCCCCGGGAGTTTGATGCCATCGTCACGGGGGATCTGGGCAGAGAGGGCTTGGAATTGACCCAGGAGCTGGTGCGTCAAGGGGGACTTGAGATCTCGCCCTGCCACCTGGACGGCGGGCTGTTGATCTTTGATCTGAAAAAGCAGGATATGCATTGCGGCGGCAGTGGTTGCGGCTGTCTTGCCACGGTGCTGGGCGGCTATTGGGTCAAGCGGATGCGAGCGGGAGAGTTGAAGCGAATTCTTGCGGTGGGTACAGGGGCGTTGCTGAACGCTTCCACGCCGCTCCAGAAGCTTTCCATTCCCGGGATCGCTCACGCAGTTTGCTTGGAGGCGGTATGATGGAATATTTTAACGCGTTTTGGGTAGGGGGCGCCTTTTGTCTTCTGGCGCAGATCCTCATCGACAAGACCAAGCTGACCCCTGCGCGGATCCTGACGGGGTACGTTTGCTTGGGGGTATTGTTAAGCGCCATAGGGGTCTTTGCCCCCTTGAAGGAGTATGCGGGGGCGGGGGCTTCCGTGCCCTTGGTGGGGTTTGGGCATTTGCTGGCCGAGGGCGTGAAGGCTGCGGTGGAGAAGGACGGGCTTCTGGGAGTCATCACCGGTGGGCTGGCGGCGGCTTCCGCAGGGATCACCGCTTCCCTGTTGTTTGCGTTTTTGTGGAGCTTGATTTTTAAATCGAAGCAGAAGTAAGGGGGGGACGATATGGGGAACTTCTTTCGAAAAAGAAGTTCCCCACACCCCTCAAGAAACCTATTGTGATAAAATAAGAAAACAGGCTTGAAGAGTGTTCCGAGCCTGTTTTTGGTGTTTCGAAAAGGATAACTACTTCCCGATACGTGAAACGGATCGGGCAATAAGGTTTGAGGGAGTACAAGGGGGGACTTGCGTATCTGAAAAAAATGTGCTAAAATATTTTTACACACCCAACCTTTTTGCAAAATTTTCCCTCTTATGGTCGAGTACTCAAGAAAACGCAAACGGAGGACGCCATGAATAATTACACAGACAAAGCCGATTGCACCTTGGTGGAGCTTTCTCTCATTGGGGAACAGCTCGCCTACGAGGAATTGGTGAAGCGTTACGAAAAAGCGGTAAAGGGCACGGCTTACAAGGTGACTGGAAATCAATTTTCTGCGGAGGATGCCTCCCAAGATGCCTTTGTGTCGGCGTGGATCAAGCTGGATTCCCTGAAGGACGGGAACAAATTCGGCTCCTGGGTCTGTGCCATCGCCAAAAACTGTGCATATACCGTGTTGAAGCATTATAAGAACACCTGCGGGGAGATCAGTTTGCATCTTTTGGAGAACGCGGAGGCTTTGAGCATCCGCGACGAAAAGCTGGATGAGAAGATGGATCTGCAGGAGGCTTTGGAGACCTTGAGCGACAAGATCCGGGAGACGGTGGAGCTTCATTATTTTGAAGGGCTTTCCGTAAAAGAGATCGCCGAGGAGCTGGGGCTTCCCATGGGCACGGTGAAGTGGCGGCTTTCGGAAGGAAGAAAGCTTTTGAGAAAGGAATACGGTGTGATGAACGAGAATACAGAAGAAATGACCTTTGTGGAAAAGGTGATGTATCAGGTGGAGCAGCTGAAGCTCTGGGCGCTGAAAAACGACCGCACGGGGGCAGAGGCGGAATACCGCATGGTTTTGAAGAACGTGGAATCCCTGGAGGACTCCCCCGAGAAACAATACGCTCTGGCGGACGTACTGCTCCGAGGGTACTGGTGGATCCCCGGCGAAAAGAACGACGAGACCTTTGCGCGGATCAAGCAAGCGGCATTGGACAGTCACAACGAGGATGTGATGCAGTCTGTAATGGCTTATGAGAACGATAAGCTCTCCAAGGAGCAAATGCTGGAGCAGCAGATCCCCTTTTTGGAGGAGAACGGCTTCGTGGAGGCCTTGGCTTACGAGTGGTTCTGGCTTGGGTATGCTTACGTGGACGGCATCAATGAGGTGGACAAGGCGTTGGAATGCTACCGCAAGGTAATGGAGATCCTAAAGCCCGGCGACGTGTATTACGCCAATGCCAAGGCGGCCATCGCTTTTGAGACAGTTGCCAAAAACAGCCCCCACGCCGTACACGGCACGCCCACCGGGGAGCTTTACAAGAACATCGGTGGGAAGTGGTATTTCTGGTCCCAACCCGGCTACTCCCGCGGGGACGATATGGAGTGTGCCCAGTTCTGGAACTGCAGTCAGGTGGACAGCTTGATCCTCGACCCGGATATGGAGGACGGTCAGGTTCTGGAGGCCTCCGACGGGAAGATCAAGATGACCTTCAAGGGGAGAAACTTTACGGTAGAGACCCCTGCGGGAAGGTTTGAAAACTGCATCTGCACGGTACTGGAGGGAGAACGGTACGGGCTGACCTATGCGGAGACCTATTTTGCTCCCGGGGTGGGCATCGTCAAACAGAAGGTAAATCGGCAGAATCGCTACGAATGGTTCTTGACCAAGGCGGAGATCAAGGGCGGCGAGGGGTATCTTCCCTTTGCCGTGGGCAATCGCTGGGAATACGATTGCGTGGGCGACCCCGACGTGGTTCAAACGGTGGAGCGTGTTCTGGAGGTCACCGGTGCCACCAAAGATTCTGCCACCGTGGCGGCATACCTTACGGCACAGGATGTGGGATATTCCGACACCTTCCGAGGGAACTGCCTTGCGGCACGTCACGGATATTTCGAACGGTATACCGAAAAGGCCATCGACGTACGAAAGTATACCGATCGTGCTATGTCCCTGGCGGTGACAGAGCGTGAAAAGACCCACGCCGCCGTGGCTAAGGAAGTGATGGAGAGAATTCTCCTCACCAACCCGGATTTCAACCCCGAAACTGCCGTACAAGGGGTGTGGAACTTCTTCTGCTATTTAGAGGCAGACAAGAAGAAGCGAAAGTTCGACGACAACCGCTCCTACTCCTTTGAGTGGAAGTGCCTGGGAGACTGCGGGGAGCAGGGCTGGAAGCTTTTGTATTCCTTTATGTTCGACCGCTTGCAGGATGATCTGGGAACGCTTTGGTCCGATGAGTGGGTGCCCGGATACCACATGGAACGGAAGGGGATCGACGCCTGGAACCCGGAGGTGAAGATCGTCATGGACGTACTTGAAGACGAGACGGTGGAGGTGGCCGCAGGGCGGTTTGAGAACTGTAGGCACATCACTTACACCGCGGAAGGCTTTGAGGGCGGCATGAACTACGGCAACGGAAAGAAGCAGTTCTGGTTCGCCCCCGGTGTGGGCGTAGTGCGGTTTGAGACGGATTACTGGGGAGGCGCTCACAGTTCCGTTTGGGAGCTGGTGGCTTACCGCGGCGAGGGCGAAGGGTACTTCCCCATGGCGGGAGGCTTGTTCAGACGATATGAGCCTATTGATATTTCCGGGATCTGGCACGGCGCTTTGGAGCATACCTACGTAGAGGACGAGGAAGGGATTTTGGTGCTTCACAACGGCATAGGGTTTAAGGATCTGGAGTGAATATCTGAATAAAAAAACAGGCTTGGAGAGTGTTCCGAGCCTGTTTTTGGGTGTTTCGAAAAGGATGACTACTTCCCGATACGTGAAACGGATCGGGCAATAAGGTTTGAGGGGGATTTTTAAGGGGAAACTTTTTCGAAAGTTTCCCCTTAAATCCGTTCTCTTATTCTGCCTCGTACAGGGTGCGGAACTGCTCCACGGTGGCGGCGAAGTCGGCAATGGCGTCCTCGATGACCTCGGGCTTGGTGAGGTCGATATCGGCAACCAGCAGGCTTTCCAGCGGGCTGCGGGAGCCGCCGCACTTCAAGAAGTTCAAATACTTCTCTACGTAAGCATCGCCCTGTTCTTCGATCTTCTTCACGATGGAGGAAGCGGCGGAGATGCAGGTAGCGTACTTATAAACGTAGAAATTGTAATAGAAGTGAGGAATGCGCATCCACTCGCAGGCGATCTGCTTATCGCAGACTACGTCCTTGCCGAAGTAGCGGCGTACCAGCTCATAGTAGCGCTTGCACAGCAGATCCTTGGTGAGGGTCTCCCCTGCTTCCACCAATGCGTGCATTTCCTTCTCGAACTCTGCAAACATGGTCTGGCGGTAGAGAGTGCCCTTGTAGGTCTCCATGATCTGGTTGAGGATATACAGCTTCTCCTCGCGGTTGTCGGATTCTCTCAGCATCTTGCGGAACAGCACCAGTTCGTTGACGGTGGAAGCCACCTCTGCCACGAAGATGGTGTAGTGGGATTCCTGGGGCGTGTTTGCCTTGGCGGAGAAGTAGCTGTGCATGGAATGTCCGGCCTCGTGAGCCAGGGTGGAAACGTCGCTGAGGGTATCGGTGTAGTTCAGCAGGATATAGGGCTCGGTATCGTAGCTACCGGAGCTGTATGCACCGCCGCGCTTACCCTTGTTGGGGTAAACGTCCGCCCAGCCCTTTTCCTTCAAGCCTGCGCTCAGGGTGGCGTGATACTCCTCGCCGAAGATCTTGATGGCATCCAAAACGATGTCCACGGCTTCCTCGTAGGTGTACTTACGGTCGCAGGAGGAGATCAGAGGGGTGTAAATATCGTAAAGATGAAGCTTGGGCACGCCCAGAGCCTTCTTCTTCAGTGCGTAGTAATCGTACAGGGGCTTCAGGTTCTTGGAAACGGTGTCGCAGAGGTTGTTGTAGATGGCGGGAGTGACCTCGTCGCGGAACACGGAAGCAGTGATGCTGTCGGGGAAGTTTCTCACCTTGGCGTAGATGGTGCGCTCCTTCACGAAGGAGTTCATCAATGCGGCGTAGGTGTTGCCGAAGGACTCGTAGGTGGCGTAGATCTTATCGAAGGCCGCCTTGCGTACACGGCGGTTGCCGCTCTGCAGGAAGATGCCGTAGGTGCTGTCGGTCAAGGTCACGGGCTTGCCGTCTTCCCCTTTGATCTTGCCGAAGGTCAAGTCTGCGTTGGAGAAGGTGGAGCGGATGTTGCCGTGGGTATGGAAGCCGCCGGAAAGATCTGCCATCAGCTTTTCCTGATCGTCGGAAAGAGTGTGGGGACGGTAGCGGAGGGAAGCATCGATGGAACGGCGATATTCCTTCAGCTTGGGGAACTCCTCGTACCACTTCTCGATGGTCTCGTCGTCCAGACGGAGAAGGTAGGGATCCACAAAGAAAGCGGCGGCGGAGAGGTCGTTGTCCAGATTCATCACTCTGCCCTTCAGGGATACGAAGCTGTTGTCGGAGGTATCCACGTCGGAGTTGAGAGAAGCGTAGCTGTACAGCAGGTGCAGAACTCTGCTCAGCTCGGTCATATCGCAGAACATTGCGTACAGCGCCTCGGCACTTGTCAGCATGGTGTCCTTATGGGCGGGGAATTTTTCGATCATCGCCTTGGCACGGTCGTAGTCTGCATTGAATGCGTCCATGTCGGGGTAGATCACGGTAAGATCCCACTTATATTTTGCGGGGATGTCGGCTCTTACGTCGGTCATGTGTTGACTCCTTTATATGTGTTATTTTTTCATTTCCAAAACGGTAACGCCGGTCTCGCCTTCTCCGTATCTTCCCATACGGAAGGAGGTAATGCGGCTGTCCTTGCGGAAGAACTGCCAAAGGGCGGCACGCAAAGCGCCTGTACCCTTGCCGTGGATGACGGTGACGGTGGTAAAGCCCGCCATGCGAACCTCCTCCAGCCAACGGTCGATGACGAACCAAGCGTCGTCACCGGTGATCATGACCGGCTTGATGCC
>JAFYNA010000131.1 GCA_017549925.1 Clostridia bacterium
ACCCTGCACCAAGGTATCACTGCCCACGATGCGGCGGGCAATCCCATCGAGGGTACTTACGTGAACCCTTACAACGCCAACACGGAGGGGGACACCGTCACGGCGGAGACCTTGCACCAAGGTATCACCGCCCACGATGCGGCAGGCAACCCCATTGAGGGCACTTACGTCCCCAAGGCAGGAAGCGCAGTTGTTTCCTACGCGGGGCGGATCTTGCAGGGCGCGTACGCTTCTGCGGGAGCGTGTGAATGCACCTTTGTGAGAAAGTGAGGCGGGTATGCAGATGCTTGTGACGCTGGAGGTCTGCCGGGAACGGCTCTTTCTCCAGTCGCTTCCTATGCTTCCCGAAGAGCCATGCCCCGTGATTTTGCAGGCGGTATTTTCCGAAGAATGGGATGCGTTCCCCGAAAAATACGCTCTTTTGTGGCGGGAGGGGGAGGAGCTCTTGCGCATCCCTTTGGCGGAAAACGCAGGGGAGATCCCTTGGAGCTTTTCCACGGTGGGTACACCCTTTTATCTCTGCGTGCGGGGTGAAAAGGGGAAGGATTATCTTTCCACCAATCAGGTGTGCGGTGCCTTTGTAAAAAAGCCGCGATAAAATGCCATCCGCCTGCGGGAAACTGTGGGCGGATTTTGAATTTCCTGCGTTTTACGATTGACATTTGACACCCGGTGTGGTATACTTTTATGAGAGAGTTTCTACCATAGGAGGAGTCCTTTATGGAAAAGCCTTATAAGAAAAATCGCGGCGGGGAACAGCCCCGTTCGGCGGAACGTCAAAGCGAGCCTGTGGAGGGGCTGTTCATCGGCAGAAATGCGGTGATCGAGCTGCTTCGCAGTGACAGAGCGGTGGATCGGGTGTTCATCCGCAAGGGAGAACGGGACGGTTCTCTTTCCGTGGTTTGTGCCTTGGCGTTGGAAAAGGGCGTTCCTCTTTTGGAGACGGATATCCGCAAGCTGGATTCCTTGGCGGCGGGCGGTGTGCATCAAGGCGTTGCCGCCATTGCCGCAGAGACGGCGTATCTTTCCGTGCAGGAGCTTCTGGCGCAGACCGAGGCGGCGGGAGAGCTTCCCTTCTATCTGATCTGCGACGAGGTGAACGATCCTCACAATCTGGGAGCGATGATCCGTTCCGCGGAGTGCGCAGGCGCCAACGGAGTGATCATTCCCAAGCGTCACGCCGTGGGTGTGAACGGTACGGTGGCTAAGTCCAGCGCGGGCGCGGTGTTCCACGTCCCCGTGGCAAGAGTGTCCAACCTTGCCTCTGCAGTGCGCACGCTGAAGGAAAACGGCGTGTGGATCTGGGCGGTGGAGGCCGGCGGCAAGCCCTACTACGAGCAGGATTTCAAGGGAAAGATCGCCTTGATCCTGGGGAGCGAGGGCGCAGGCGTTTCCCGATTGTTAAAGGAAGAAAGCGACTTTATGGCGGGGATCCCCATGTACGGGAAGATCAACTCGCTGAACGTTTCCAACGCGGCGGCGATCCTGCTGTTTGAGGCGGCAAAGCAGCGTGCAAAGTAATCCGAAAGGAGTCCCCACGTTTTGAAAGAAGAAAAGAACGGTTTTGATATCTCCGCCCTTCTGGAAGAGGCGACGGAGGAAAATGAGCGTGCCCGTGCCAAGCAGGAGCTGCGTGCCGCTGAAGAAAATCCGCTGACCAAGACCATTGTGGCGCCTCCCGTTGGCGGCGAGGAAACAAAAGAGTTTCCCGAGGTCAAGGTGCGCCGTAATCTGGACGCGGAGACCATTGAATTGATCGATCAATACAGCACCAGAGAGATCCCCGACCGTCGGAGTGATACGCTGGAGCTGAAGAACACCTTGGCGCGGAAGCTCCAGGGAGACAAGCTGTTGGGGTATATTGAGAATCAGCCCGGCGGTACCTCCCGCAAGGCGGACAATCTGCGCACCATCATTCGGGAGTCCGGGCAGATCAGTGCCGAGGAGATGGAAAAGCGTATGGCCAGTGCGGCGGAACGCTTCTCCGACGAGGCAGATCTTCCTGCCAAGGAATCCTACGAGCAGGCGGAAATGTTCCCCTTGGGGGACGGCTTGACCTTAAAGGAAAAGGAAAAGCCCACCCGCTTTGCCAGCTACGACAAGGACTATGAGGACCTGGGCAGCAGAGTGGTGGAGCATGGCTTTGAGTCCGACGAGGATCGGGACGAGGGGCAGATCGCCTTCATTCCCGACGAGACCGACGTGGAGCCCGTGGTGGCCGAGATGGATGAGACGGAGATCAACCTCCGTTTGGCCTTTGATATGATGCAGGAGGACGAAGCGGAGAAAGAAATTCGCCGCAAGAAGTCCTCTTCCGAGAAGAAGACGGCGAAGCAAAAGGCAGAGACTCCCGTTCTTCGATACAACGACCGCTCCCAGAATGCGGAGATCGACGGCAAGCTACGGAAGGCGCAGCGAAACGCCTTCTTCCGGGTAATCGCCGCGGCGATCCTGCTGGTGGTGCTGTGGCGGTTTGAGACCTCCGGCACGGAGGGGATGCTGGGCTTCCTTTTGAAGGAGGGGAGCTTGGGCGTTCGACTGTATCTGCTGATCGACCTCCAGCTGTTGTTCCTTTGCGGGCTGGCGGTGTTGCCTTCCTTGGTGCGCGGCGTACGGGGCTTGTTCTCCGCAAAGCCCGTGCCGGAAAGCGTCTTGGCCTTCGGTTTCCTGTTTGCCGCATTGTATGTAGCGGTGACTGCGTTGGCCTTCCCCTCGGCGGGAGCCCTGCGTTTGTACGGACTGCCCATGGCCGTGACGGCTCTTTGTGCCGCCGTTTCGGAGATGCAGACCGCCGTCAGAAACCGTCATGCCTTCCGCATGATTGCTACCAAGCGTCCCAAATACATTGCAGAACGCCTGCAGAACGCCGTGAAGGAGTCTGAGGAGTTCGGCAGATATCTCTATGAGGACAGCGAGCTTTATACCGTTTGCCGCACGGATTTCGTGGAGGGCTTCTCCGAGCGTTCCGTTAAGCGGCCCAAGTATGACGATCTGTATCGGTTCCTGTTGCCGTTGCTGTTCACCTTGGCTTGCGGCTTGTTCGTAACCATGGTGGTGCTGGGCAAGGAGATCTCCGAGGTCTTTAACGCCTTTGTGGCATTGGTGGCGTTTGCTCTGCCTTCCTCTGCCTTCTTCGTGATCAATCTGCCCCTTACCGCGGCAAACCGTAAGGGCAGAAAATGCTCCGGTGCCTTTATCGGCAACTGCATTGCCGAGGAGTATTCCATGGCATCCGCTCTTTCCTTTGCGGATACCGAGGTGTATCCCGCTTCCTTGGTGAACGTTACCAGCGTGAAGACCTACGGTGATTACCGCATCGACAAGGTGATCCCCGACGTGGCGAAGGTGTTCTCCTTCCTGGGAGGCCCTCTTGCCAAGGTCACCGAACGCATGATGGACGGCAACGTGGAAAAGCCCCTGACCGCCCGCGTGATTGAGAATGCCAAGGACGGCATTTGCGTGGCTGTGGACGGCAGACATATTTTCTTGGGAAAACGCAGTTATCTGCGGAGATACCGCTTTGAGGCTCCCGTGGATCAGGGGGACGACGGCTATGAAAA
>JAFYNA010000132.1 GCA_017549925.1 Clostridia bacterium
CCTCTTCGGGTCTGGTGTAGGAAGCCGCGCCTGCGTCAACCTTAACGTCATCCTCGATACCTGCGAGGGTACCCAGCTCAGCCTCAACAACTACGCCGTGAGCGTGAGCGTATTCAACTACCTTCTTGGTGATCTCGATGTTCTCTTCGAAGGGCTTGGAGGAAGCGTCGATCATAACGGAGGTGAAGCCGCCGTCGATGCAAGCCTTACAGGTCTCGAAGTCGGGACCGTGGTCCAGGTGAAGAACAACGGGGATCTCGGGGCATTCCAGAACTGCAGCCTCAACCAGCTTTACCAGATAGGTGTGGTTAGCGTAAGCGCGTGCGCCCTTGGAAACCTGCAGAATAACGGGAGCCATCTCCTCTTTGCAAGCCTCGGTGATCGCCTGAACGATCTCCATGTTGTTTACGTTGAAAGCACCGATAGCGTAGCCGCCTGCGTATGCCTTCTTAAACATTTCGGTAGAATTGACAAGTGCCATAATGTTTAAATCTCCTTATTAAAAATCGCTTTTTTATCCGTTTAAGAGTTTACCCCAAAACGGGAGAAAAGTCAATACTTTTTGACAAATTATTCTGCGGTTTCTGTCTCAATATACTCTGCAAAGCAGTAACCGTCGTGCCACATCCCCGGAGAAACGGTATAACGCACGAAATACCACGTATCTCCCGCCTCATCCGTCTCGGTTCTCAAGATCTCCACGTGGGTGTTCTCGGGAATGGTGGTGATGATGTTGTTATTGTCGGAGGTATCCATGGCCTTACGCATACGCAGGCGGGTGGTGGTGCGGGGCAGCTCGGCAGGAGTGGTGTCTACAGATTCCTCGGGCTGAGAAGATTCCTCAGGTTCGGAGGATTCCTCAGGTTGGGAGGATTCCTCGATATCGGATTCGTCGGGCAACACGGATTCCTCGTCTGCGGAAGGCTCCTCGGAAACGTAGGACTCCTCGCTTACAAGACTGCTTTCCATATCGGAAAGTACACTTTCCGCCTGAGAGGAGCTTTCGGCAGATTCCTCGGAGGGGGAGGTGGCGAACCAGAAGACCACGTAGAGCAAGCCGAAAACAAGCATCAACGCCAGCAGGATATACAGGAAAGAGGTAGTCTTCTTGGAAATAGTAACAGGCTTGTCATCGGAAGCATCTTCATAAGCGGCGGGAAGCTCTGCTTCCACGGCCTGCAACGCGGCGGCGATCCGATCATCCAGCTCGGCAGGGGGATTGCAGTTTCTGCCGCAGGTGCGGAGAAGTCTGCCCAGATGGGGGCGCAACAGCTCACCAAATCCGGGGGAAGCGGCGTCCATACCTGCGATCAATGCCTCGTGGGCGCCGGCAATGCGGCACTTGGCGGTTTCCAAAGAGCAGCTTGCTACGGAAGCGACCTCCTCGGGGGTGAAGGATGCGTAGTCGTACAGCAACACACACATACGGTCGCTGTCGGGAAGTCTCATCAAAAACGCGGTTACTGCCTCCAGATCCGCACGGCGAATGGTGGGCTCGGGAGTGGGAAGCTTGGCATCTGCCAGCATTTGGTCAAAGCAAGAGGTATCGGGGGCTTCCACGGGTTCAATATTGGCGGAGCCGCCTCTCATGCTTGCCAAAGCAATCTTTGCAAAATAGAAGGCGTTGCCGCAGACCCAATGGTAGAAGGTCTGCCCCCCCGGCAGCTGGCGAATATTTCTTCTGGCGTATACGAAGGTATCCTCCGTTACGTCTGCGGCGGTGTTGCCATCACCTACCAGCGCTAGGCAGAAATAATAGATCCGCTTTCCGTAAGCGGCATAAAGGGAGCTAAAGGCGGCGGAATCACCTTTTTTGGCATCTGCCGTCAGCTTCGCAATACGTTCCGTTTCTGTCATGTTGATTGTCCGTCCTTTTTGCGAATTAAAGTTTTTCTTTCATAATTCATTATAGCGATTTTCTTGCGCCTGTCAAGAAGATACTATGGAAAGTTTTGTGAACAAATCGGGAAAATTGTATTTCTTGCCGCAGGTTGCCGTGGGAAAGGGTTGTAGTTTCGCCAAAACTCCTCCACAACATACTGTGGTTGACAAAAAGAGAATTTTGTGGTATAATTTCTGTGTTTACTCTTGGCACAAGAAGAGCTTCGTGCCCTTTTCTACCAATGGAGGTTACTGAATGAATCCAAAAACAAAGCACCGAAAGCACCTATTCAGACGGTGTTTGTCCTTGATGCTTACCCTGCTTGTTTTGCTTACCGTGCCGGTGATCCCGACGACCACCGTTTCTGCGGGAGTTAAGGAGAATATAGCAAAGCTGAACGAATGGCAGCAGATCTACCTGCGGGTTATCAGCTGCTTGGCATTGAAGGATTCCTATGAAACGGGAATTTTCGCATCTCTTACCGCCGGCCAGGCCATCTACGAGAGTGGCTGGGCACGTTACGGCCTTTCCGTAGTGGCTCATAACCAATACGGTATTAAGGCGTATTCCAGCTGGGAAGGCAAGGTTATCGACTATAAGCAGTACGTGATCTATGACAGCTATGAGGATCTGGTGCGGATCAAGGGTGCATCCTACGCCCGCCGCGGCAGTATCTGGCGTGCATACGACAGCTGGGATGAAAGCATTGCGGATCATTCCGCACTGCTGCTGACGGAACGGTATGAAGGCGTTCTCAAGGCGAAAAACTACAAAAAAGCAATTCAGGCTATGATCGACGCGGGATATTCCTCCAACGACGATTACGTTGATAAGCTGGTAGACATCATCAAGACCTACGGGTTTGATAAGCTGGATGATGTGGAAGAGGATGCCAACGGTGTCTTTGGCTTGATCATGAATCAGTCTAAGGTAGCTATTCCCATCAACGGAAGCCTTTCGTTGGAAGCAACTACATATCCCAAAGTGATCGACGTGAACGTGAAGTGGGAATCCAGCAATCCCGACGTGGCCAAGGTTGATGCTCAAGGCAACGTTACCGGCTTGAAGCAGGGCGTGGCGTTGATCACCGCTACCTACAACGGCAAGGAGGCGGCTACCGCCGTCTGTGTGGGAACCAACGGCTTTGTTTTTGATGAGGACGTTGCTATTCGCTCCAAGCCCAGCAGCAGTGCTGACTCTCTGGGTAAGGTTTATCGCGGAATGCCCATCGCCGTGGTGGATGGTAAGCTGTATTCCTCCGGCGGAACCAAATATTACCGTGTCCGTGCCAACTGCACCAACGGTAAGATCGTGGAGGGCTACGCTCTTGCAGAGCATATTTACCTCAACACGCGAGAGGTCTCGGTCATTTCCACGAAGGCGGAGTTAAACCTGAACATTGGCGTGGAATATAAAATTGCCGTAGAGATCGCGCCTGCGGACGCTATTGATAAGACCCTGGAATGGTCCTCCTCCAACGAATCCGTTGCCTACGTGGATCAGGAGGGGTATGTGAAAACCTTACGGCCGGGTACCGCTACCGTGCGGATCACCTCCGTCAACGGCGTTTACCTTGATGTTGTCGTGAACGTAGGTACCACCGTGAACTACAAGGGTATCACCACTGCTAACATCTACGTGCGTTCCAAGCCTCGTGCCGATGCAAGCGCCTTGGGCTTGGTTGCGGAGGGTACGGAGATCACGCTGATCGGCGAGCCGGAAAACGGCTGGTATCACGTGGAAGCCACCTTGATCAACGGAACTGTGGTGGAGGGCTACTGCTACGATACGTATATCGAGCTGGATGACTCTCGTTACCCCAGCATAGGCTCTAACCAGCGAGAGCGTGACGGCTATATTTCCGTCAACTCCGGCTCTTCCTTGAATTTGCGTGCCACTGCAGGCACCACCGGCAAGAAGGTGGTCTCTGCGGATAACGGTACCACGGTGCTGATCTTGGGCGAGGATATTACGGTCAGCAGTGAGAGCGTTTATAAAACCTGGTATTACGTGCATTTGTATATTGAGGGCGAGTTCTACGAGGGCTACGTGGCCGCCGACTTTATCACCGTCACGGCAGACAGACCTCCCGTAAAGGAGCCCGATCCCGAGGATCCGGGATATGACGATCCTAACCAATCCGGCCCCGGCTATACCCCCTTGCCTCCCATTGAGGAGCCGGGAGCGCTTCCCGGCTATATCCCCGAGGAGTATATTCTTACCGATACGGTTTTGCGGGGTGTCAGCCCCGAGACCACCGTGGCTCAGCTGCGGGAAAAAGCGGGCTCCTTGGTTCATGTATTTGATAAGGCGGGAAAAGAACTGCAGGACCACGAGGAGGTTGCCACCGGGTACGAGGTGCGGTATATCATCGGTTCCACCGTGATCCGTACCGTAACTGTGGTCGTCAGAGGCGATCTGAACGCTGACGGCAGAGTCAACTCTGTGGATTATATGATGTTGAAGCGATTTGCCATGGGGAACTACGAGTTGGATGAGATCGGGCTTTACGCCGCCCTGCTCACCCCTCGCGAAGTTCCTTGTGCCGTGGATTATATCATGCTGAAGCTCTACGTCTTAGACAAGTTTGAGCTGTAAAAATTCCAAATAGAAAACGGAAGGATGTTTGATATCCTTCCGTTTTTTTGTATTATTTTCTGTTGGGCTCTTTACGGGAGCATCCTGCTCTTCCGCCGCCGGCACAAGCGCAGGCGCAAGCACAGGCACAGCCTCTGCCTCCTCCTCCTCGATTGCTTTGTGTATCGCGGTAGGCGCGGTAACGGGGATTCACTCTGCCGTAATGATGCACGTGATACCCGCCGCTACGGATAAAGCCTCTGCCTCTGCCGTAGGAGACGTAGCTGTCGATGATATACACCTCCGCGATGATCAGCAAAAGCGCTCCCAAAACGGTGATGATCCTGAGGGCCCACAAAGAGCCCTGCAGCTCGTTGAAGGCTTCGCTATCGTCAAAGTCGCGGTATTTCACCGTCTCGGCGTTGAGGAACGTACCCTCACGGTAAGAAACCTCCATCATCACGTATTCGCCACACTCCAAGGAGCCCTGCCAGGTGAGCCAGCGGGCATC
>JAFYNA010000133.1 GCA_017549925.1 Clostridia bacterium
TCGCAGTGATCGCGGCCTTGATCTGCCTGTCCTTCGGATGGAGCAAAGTCGCCGTGGAGGATCCTTCCTACGCGCCCGAGGAGCAGTGGGACAACCATCTGTTTTTAGACGGGCGGAACTCTGGGGTCTGCAAGCAGCTGTTGGGCAAGGTAGAATTGTTCTTCGTGTTTGTAGAGGACTTAAACAGCGATTGGACGCCCGAGGAAAAAACCGCCGCCACAGAGCAGTTGCAGGATGAGATCTCCGCTCTGAAAGCAGAAGCACTGAACTTCGGGGTAACCTTGGAGATCAATCCTTACTATACCAATTTGCAGCTGTTAGGCGCCGCAGAGCATACCGATTATCCTACTTGGCCGGAGCAATACGCCAAGGAGCAAGGGCACGACTCCCTTGCGGCCATGCAAAGAAACCGCGGTTCTCTTTCCACCGAATTTTCCGCACCGGTGATATTTCTGTTTGACTGCTCCGGCAGATCCTATGCGTATTCGGGAACCACCGTGGAGGACGCGGAGTATGCCGTGCTGTTTGAAATCGAGGCATTCCGCCACGAGCTGTTCCATCTTTACGGCGCGGAGGATTACTACTACCATCAGCTGACGAAAAGCAAGGCAAAGAAGTATCTTCCCGGCAGTATTATGAACGACGGCGAAAACACCGACGATCTCACCGCCTACACCATCGGCTGGAAAGATTTCCTCACCGAAAACGCCGCCTCTTTCCTGGAGGCCACCGCCAAGCTCACCTATGCAGAGCTGCTAGCGGAGCAACTGGAGGATATGATCACCGGCATAGGCACCGTTGAATACGACACCGGAGAAGTGTACAACGGCGAACTGGTGGACGGCATTCCCCACGGAGTGGGAACCCTTACCTACCCCGACGGATCGGTTTATAACGGCTCCTTTGAATCCGGCTATTTCCACGGAAAAGGAACCTATACCGATGCCACCTACGGATATCGCTACGAAGGAGATTTCTGCTACAACCTGTTCCACGGGCAGGGGGAATTGACCTATGAAAGCGGCGACGTGTACGTGGGCGAATTCCGAGACGATTGGTGCCACGGGCAGGGTGTGTATACCTTTGCCGACGGCTCTACCTATAAAGGCTCTTTTGAAGAAGACAAATTCCACGGCTACGGTGTTTTTGTAGACGTGACCTACGGCTACCGCTACGAGGGTGAGTTTGTCAACGATCTGTTCGAGGGCAAGGGCACCTTGACCTACGAAAACGGCGACGTGTACGTGGGCGAGTTCAAGAACGATCTGTTCAACGGGCAAGGAACCTACACCTTCGCCGACGGCCGCGTTTACAAAGGGCAGTTCAAGAACGACAAATTCCACGGCCAAGGCACCATGACCTATCCCGACGGCACTGTGGAAAGTGGCACTTGGTTCGACGGTAAATTTGCAGAATAAAAAATATCTCCCCGAGGGAAGCTCATCAGCTCCTTCGGGGAGATTTTCTTTTCAATCCACGCGGTTGCGCTTCTCGCCATTTTGGAAGGCGCGGATATTTTCCGCCACCTCGATAAGAAGTCTGGCGCGGGCTTCCTGTGCTGCCCAGCCGATATGGGGAGTAACGAGACAATTTTTTGCGGTACGGTACGGGCAATCAAGGGACATAGGCTCTGCCTCCAGCACGTCGATGCCCGCCCCTGCGATGACACCGTTGTTCAGCGCCTCTGCAAGGGCTTGCTCCTCCACCACGGCACCCCGGGAGGTATTCACCAGGAAGGCGGTAGGCTTCATCATAGCCAACTCTTCCCTACCGATAAGTCCCTTGGTCTGCTCCGTCAAGGGGCAATGGAAGGTGAGGAAGTCACTGCGGCGAAGCACCTCTGTGAGGGGAGCGAATTCCGCCAGCCCGTCCTCCTTCGGCGTGCGGGTATGCACCAAGATCTTCATTCCAAAGGCACTTCCGATCTGTGCCACCTTTTTGCCGATGCCGCCGTAGCCCACGATACCCAAGGTCTTCCCCGCCAGCTCGTGAATGGGCCAGGAAAGGTAGGTGTAGCGGGTAGAGGCGCACCAGACCCCGTCGCGGACGGAGGCTTGGTATTTGTTCAAGGAGACGGCAAACTGCAAAAAGAAGCCGAACACCAGCTGTGCCACCGCATCCGTGGAGTAGCCCGGCACGTTGCAAACCGCCACGCCCCGCTCCCGCGCGGTGACCAGATCGATGTTGTTATACCCCGTTGCCAAGAGACAGATGCACTTCAGCTTGGGGCAAGCGTCAAAAAACGCCTTGTCCACCACGGTTTTGTTTAAGATCAAAACCTCCGCATCCGCCGCCGCGGCACGCATCTCCGATTTGTCGTAGGACTCGCAGTACACCACCTCCCCCAAGGCGTTAAAGGGGGTGAGATCCATATCTCCCACCGTCACGGTGGTACGTTCTAAGAAAACGATCTTCATAAATCAATCCAATCCCCGAAAACGACAGTTTTCGGCAAAATAAGTTTCTTAGGAGATTGTTAAGAACCTTTCTTTTTCGAAAGAAAGGTTCTTAACATATTATTCACCTAAAGATTTTTTAGCGGTAGAAACCACCTTTTCATCGTAGCAAGCGAACATTTCCTCCACGCCCTTGGGGCAGGACTTGCGGGTCAGCAGGCTCGCCAAGGGAACCAAAACCAAGCCCAGCAGCATGGCAACCACGCCGGAATGGAGAGAGGTCTTAAACAGGAAGCCGTCCAACAGCTCCACCCCGAAGGAGAAGCCGGTGAGAGATTTCGCCAGCTGAACCAAGCTGATGACTACGCCGCAGGTAAAGCTGACGTAAACGGAAGTGCGGGTAACCTTCTTGTGGAACAAGCCGTACAGGAAGGGCGCCAGGAACGCACCTGCCAACGCACCCCAGGAAACGCCCATGAGCTGTGCGATGAACACCACCTTGGATTTTGCCTGCACAATGGCGATGACGGCGGAAACGAGAATAAACAGCGCGATCATCACGCGCATCACGTTCATCTTGCCCTTTTCGGTCATCTTCCCCTTGGAGGCGGGCACGATGAGGTCTAAGGTGATGGTAGAACCGCTGGTCAGCACCAAGGAAGACAAAGTGGACATGGAAGCGGAAAGCACCAGCACCAAAACCACGGCGATCAAAAGATCGGGCATTCCGTTGAGCATTGCGGGGATAATCACGTCAAAGCCCTCCGCCGCCACGGTCTCGGGGGAAATAAACAACCGTCCGAAGCCGCCGATGAAGTAACAGCCTCCCGCCACCACGATGGCAAACACCGTGGAAATGATGGTTCCCTTTCGTACGGAAGCCTCGTCACGGATGGCGTAGAATTTCCCCACCATCTGGGGCAAGCCCCAAGTACCCAGAGAGGTAAGCAGTACCACCACCAGCAAAAACAGAGGATCCGGCCCCAAGAAGGAGGCAAATCCGCCGGGGAACACTTCTCCGGAAGGGGTCACCGCTTCCTTTTCCGCCAAGGCCACCAAGGAGCCGGTGAGACCGCCGTTTTGGGAAAGCACAGCCGCGATCACCGCCACGATGCCTCCCAGCATGATGATGCCCTGAATGAAATCGTTCACCGCCGTGGCAACGTAGCCGCCGATGATGACGTAAATACCGGTGAGGATGGCCATCACCACCACGCAAACTGCATAATCCACCCCGGGGAACGCCATCTCAAAGAGACGGGAAAGCCCGTTGAACAAGGAGGCGGTGTAGGGGATCAGGAACACGAACACGACGAGAGAGGCAAAAAGCTTCAAGCCCTTGCTTTGATACCGATGCTCAAAGAAATCCGGCATGGTGCGGGAATCCAATTTTTGAGTCATCAAGCGGGTTCGTCTGCCCAGAATCACCCAAGCCATCAAGGAACCGATAAAGGCGTTGCCCAAGCCGATCCATGTGGAGGCCACGCCGAAGTTCCAGCCGAACTGCCCTGCGTATCCCACGAAGATCACCGCAGAGAAGTAGCTGGTGCCGAAGGCAAAGGCCGTCAGCCACGGACCCACGGAGCGTCCGCCCAATACAAAGCCGTTGACGTCCGTGGAGTTTTTGCGGCAGTAAATGCCCACCCCTACGGTCACGGCGAAAAATACGATCAATAAGGTTATTTTGAGGATCATAAGAATCCCCTCCCGGGAAAAAGGTAATTGCTGAGAAAAACGGAGCGGGATGGCTTTAGAATGCAAAGCATCCGTAAGACATCCCGCAAGCCTTTTTACAAATTACAGCTTCTGAATATCGCTTTCCTCCACCAGCTTAAAGCCTGCGGAGACCAGCGCGTTGGTTGCGGCGTCGTTGTCTTCTACGCGGAGAACCACGTAAGCGTGCTTCTCGGTGCGGGTCAGAAACGCGTAAAGATACTCGATGTTGATGTTTGCGGCATCCAGAACGGACAATGCCTGGGCCAATCTGCCGGGGGTGTCGGAGATCTTCACCGCGATAACGGGGGTCACGTTGACGATATGTCCCGCCTCACGCAAAACCGCAAGAGCGGCATCCACGTCCTTTACCATCAAGCGGAGAACGCCGAATTCCTGGGTATCTGCCATGGAAAGGGCGCGGAGATCTACGTTATGGCTTGCCAATTCACCGGTGACCTCTGCCATTGCGCCTTGACGGTTTTCTACAAAAACGGTTAACTGTCTGATAGACATAACTTTCTTCCTCCTTAGTGTAATTTACGCTTGTCCACAATACGGACAGCCTTACCCTCACTGCGGGCAATGGACTTGGGGTTCACCAAATGCACCTTGGGCTTCACACCCACCATGGTCTTGATGGCCTCCGCAAGGGCGTTCTCTCTGGCAGAGAACTTGCCTACGGTGTCCTCAAACTGCTCTGCGGTCAGCTCTACGAATACGTCCAAGGTATCGGAGTTGTTCACACGGTCCACCTCGATGTAGTAGTTGGGAGGATAGCCCTCCTTCAAAAGCACAGCCTCGATCTGGCTGGGGAACACGTTGACACCGCGGATGATCATCATATCGTCGCTTCTGCCCATGGGCTTGGTCATCTTCACGTGGGTTCTGCCGCAGGAGCATTTCTTGCGGGACAGCACGCAGATATCTCTGGTGCGGTAACGGAGCAAGGGGAAGGCCTCCTTGTCCAGGGCGGTGAACACCAATTCACCCTTACTGCCCTCGGGAAGCACCTCGCCGGTATCGGGATCGATGATCTCCGCCAGGAAGTGGTCCTCGTTGATGTGCATACCCGTCTGCTCCTCGCACTCGAAGGAAACGCCGGGGCCGGAGGTCTCGGTGAGGCCGTAAATATCGTAGGCCTTGATGCCAAGAGCTTTTTCGATATCTCTGCGCATCTCCTCCGTCCAGGGCTCTGCGCCGAAGATGCCCGCCTTGAGGCAGTTGTCCTCGGGCTTATAGCCCGCTTCCTTCAGAGATTCGCCGATGTATGCGGCATAGGAAGGGGTACAGCACAGAATGGTGGACTTGAGATCCATCATAAACTGGATCTGACGCTCGGTATTACCGGAGGACATGGGCAGAGTCAGACAGCCCACCTTGTGGGAACCGCCGTTCAAGCCGGGGCCGCCGGTAAACAGGCCGTAGCCGTAGCATACCTGACAAACGTCATCCTTGGTGCCGCCAACAGCAACGATGGCTCTTGCACAGCAATCCTCCCACAGCTCAACGTCCTTCTGGGTATAGAAGGCAACCACGCGCTTGCCGGTGGTGCCGGAGGTGGACTGAATACGCACGCAGTCGGACAAGGGCATACCCAAAAGTCCATAAGGGTACGCGTCACGAAGATCCGCCTTGGTCAGGAAGGGAAGCTTGGAAAGATCCTCCAGCTCCTTGATGTCGTCGGGGGTCACGCCCTGCTCTTCCATCTTTGCACGGTAATAGGGCACGTTCTCATATACGTGTCGAACCTGCTTCAGCAGCTTCTCCTTCTGCAATGCCCGCAGCTGCTCCAGAGGCATTGTTTCGATTTCTTCTTGATAGTAACGCTTTGCTTCCATACTGTTTTTTCTTCCTTAAAAAATCGATTCACTATTGATTTATTCGCCTCTGCCCAGTGCAAAGGCCTTTTTGTTCATTTCTACGAATTTGGGTGCAACGGTGCTTTCGATAGCGGCGTACCACTTCTCCGCAGGGATGGGCAACAGCTTGGACAGCACGCCCATCAGCACGATGTTCACCGCCTTGGCACTGCCTGCCTCCTTGGCAAGGGACAGCGCATCCACCGCCGTAACCTTTACGCCCTTGGCGGTCAACTCCTCCAGAACAGACTCGGGATAAACCGCCGCGCCGGTAATGACGGGCATGGGGTCGATCTGCTGGGTGTTGGTGATCACGGTGCCCCCCTCCTTCAGGCAGGCGGTATAGCGGGCCGCCTCGATCTTCTCAAAGGAGATGATAAAATCCGCTTCTCCTTCCCCGATCACGGGGGAATATACTTTTTCGCCGTAGCGAACGTAGGTAACGACGCTACCGCCGCGCTGGCTCATGCCGTGTACCTCGGATACCTTTACGTCGTATCCCTCGTCGGTGAGCAATCTGCCCAACAGCTTGGAGGCCAGCAGGCTTCCCTGCCCGCCAACTCCTACAATCATAAGACTAATCGTGTTCATATATACTTTCCCTTTCGTAGCCCGCCAAGGCGGGCGGTTGCTATGGCTTTTGGGGCAAAGCCTCAAAAGCCGGGTCTGAAAACGATCCGTTTTCAGACATCTCCTCCTTCTAAAGCGTCAAAGGCACAAAGCTGCTTGCACACGCCGCAACCTACGCAAAGGGTGGCGTCTACCACTGCCTTGCCGTTTTTGAAGCTGATGGCGGGGCAACCCATGGTCATACAGCGGCGGCAGGAGCGGCATTTATCGTTGTTCACCGTCAAGGCGGGCTTCGCCTTCACGGATTTCAGCAAGACGCAGGGTCTGCGGGAGATGATCACGGAGGGCTCTTTTGCCGCCAGCTCCTCCTTCAAAACCGTGTCGCAGGCCTTCAGATCGTAAGGATCCACCACACGGACGCGGTTAATACCGATGGAACGGCAAAGGGCTTCCAGATCCACCTTCAAGGCGGGATCTCCCTTGATGTTGAAGCCGGTGGTGGGGTTCTGCTGGTGACCGGTCATACCGGTGATGGAGTTATCCAGAATGATCACGGTGGAGTTGGAGCCGTTGTAGGCCACGTTGATCAACCCCGTCACGCCGGAATGCATAAAGGTGGAGTCGCCGATGACAGCCACGGTCTTCCCCTCGGAAGCTCCCTCCAGCACACGGTTGAAGCCGTGTACGCCGGAAACGGAAGCACCCATGCAAAGGGTGGAATCCACCGCGCAAAGGGGAGCCACCGCACCCAGGGTGTAGCATCCGATGTCACCCAAAACGGTGACCTTGTTCTTCGCCAGGGTATAGTACATACCTCTGTGAGGACAGCCCGCACACATCATGGGAGGACGGGGCGGGATCACGCTGTCCGCAATAACTCCTGCGGTAACGGTCTTTCCAAAGGCCGCGGCGATGGTGTTCTGAGAGAATTCCCCGATAATGGAGAATTTCTCCTTGCCGATAACGGGAATGCCCATGGCCTTTACCGCCGTCTCGATGACGGGGTCAAGCTCCTCGATGACGTAGAGGGTCTCTACCTTGGAGGCAAACTCCGCGATGAGCTTCTTGGGCAGAGGATGGGGCATACCGATCTTCAAAACGGAAACGGTATCGCCCAAGGCTTCTCTTACGTACTGATACGAGGTACCGGAGGTGATGATACCCACCTTGCCGTCGCCGGTGTATTCCGCGCGGTTGAAGGGGCAAGTCTCGGCGTATTCTGCCAAGGCTTCCATTCTGGCTTCCACCACGGGATGGCGCTTCTTGGCGTTGCCGGGCATCATAACGTATTTTTCCGCCTGCTTCGTGTAGGGCTTCTTCTCTCTCTGTACTCTCTCCCCTACCTCGGTGATAGACTGGGAGTGGGCGATACGGGTGCACATTCTAAGCAGCACGGGAGTGTCGAACTGCTCGGAAAGGTCAAAGGCCGCCTTGGCAAACTGCAGGGATTCTTCGGAATCCGCAGGCTCTAACATGGGGAGCTTTGCGGCGATGGCGTAATGACGGCTGTCCTGCTCGTTCTGAGAGGAGTGCATAGCGGGGTCGTCTGCCACGCAGATCACCAAGCCGCCGCCTACACCGGTGTAGGACAGGGTGAACAGCGGGTCTGCGGCAACGTTCAAGCCCACGTGCTTCATACAGCAAACGGCTCTGCCCCCTGCAAGGGAGGCGCCGAAAGCAACCTCAAGGGCAACCTTCTCGTTGGGCGCCCACTCGCTCTTTACCTCACTGTCGTCATATTTCGACAGAAATTCCGTGATCTCTGTGGAGGGAGTGCCGGGATAGCTGGAAACCAGATCCACGCCCCCCTCGTAAAGTCCTCTGGCAACCGCTTCGTTGCCGATGAGTAATTTCTTCATATCTATTTGTCTCCTGTGTTTCTCTTATGTCATCTGACCTGCAACCAGGTCCTCCGCGCCGTACTTCTTGCGGAGCGCGGGCTTTTCGATCTTGCCGGTGGCGTTGCGGGGAACGTCGGCAAAGATGATCTTACGGGGACGCTTGTAACGGGGCATTCCCTTACAGAAATCGCCGATCTCCTCCTCGGTGCATTCCACACCGGGAAGAAGCTGGATGATGGCCGCGGCGATCTCGCCCAAACGGGGGTCGGGCAGACCGATGACGGCAACGTCCTTGATCTTGGGGTTTGCCGCCAGGAAATCCTCGATCTGTACGGGGTACAAATTCTCGCCGCCGGTGATGATCACGTCCTTCTTGCGGTCTACCAGGTAGATAAAGCCCTCCTCGTCCTTCATGGCCATATCTCCGGTGAACAGCCAGCCGTCCTTGATGGTGTCGGCGGTGGCCTTTTCGTCACGGTAATAGCATACCATCACGCCGGGACCGCGGAGACAAAGCTCGCCCACCTCGCCCTGAGGCACTTCCTTGCCGTCGGGAGTGGCGATCTTCACCTCCCAGCCGTAGCCGGGAACGCCGATGGCGCCCACCTTGTGGATGTTCTCCACACCCAAGTGAACCGCGCCGGGGCCGATGGACTCGGAAAGTCCGTAGTTGGTATCGTACTGATGATCCGGGAAGTATTCCTTCCAACGCTTGATGAGACTCTGGGGAACGGGCTGAGCACCGATGTGCATCAGTCTCCACTGGGAAAGCTCAAAATCCTCTTTCCGCAATTCGCCGCTGTCCAAGGCCTCCAGAATGTCCTGCGCCCACGGCACCAACAGCCAAACGATGGTGCATTTCTCTCTGCTCACCGCATCCAGCACGAACTGAGGTCTGGTGCCCTTTAAGATCACCGCCTTGGAGCCGGAAAGGAAAGAGCCGAACCAGTGCATCTTGGCACCGGTGTGGTAAAGAGGCGGGATGCACAGGAACACGTCGTCCTTGGTCTGCCCGTGGTGCTTCTGCTCCACGATGCAGGCGTGCATCAGACTGCGGTGTTTGTGCAGGATGGCCTTGGGGAAGCCGGTGGTTCCCGAAGAGAAGTAGATAGCGGCGTCATCCTTTTCCGTCAGCCCGATGTCGTGGAAGGTACTGGCACAATTCTGCGCCAAATCGTTATAGTCATCCGCAAAGGTGGGGCAATTTGCGCCGCAGTAGATCAGCAGTCTGCCCACGGAGACCTCCTCGGCGATCTCCTCCATACGGCCGATGAATTCGGGACCGAACACCAATGCGTCCGCCTCCGCCAGATCCAAGCAGTATTTGATCTCGTCGGAGGAGTAGCGGAAGTTCAAGGGCACAGCCAAAGCGCCCGTCTTGAGAATACCGAAATAGATGGGAAGCCATTCCAGACAGTTCATCATCAGAATGGCCACCTTGTCCCCCTTCTTGATCCCGCGGGAGACCAAGGCGTTGGCAAAGCGGTTTGCCTTCTCGTCAAATACGCCCCAGGTGATCTCTCTGCGGTAACAGCTGGGCTTGTGGGCAGGCTCTACCAAATCGTAGTCCCGCCAGGTGAGACGGCGGTTCTCCTGCTGCTCGGGGTTTAGCTCCACCAAAGCCACGTCGCTCTCGTATATTCTGGCGTTTTTTGCAAGTACGTCAACAATCGTCATAAGTTCCTCAAAATCAGTTATAAGTTTTTGGTCGATAATGAAAACATTATATCACTATAATTCTTTTTTGTCAATAGGTTTTCTCAAATCTATCGTCCCGTCTCTTGACATTTCTATCAAAAATATGCTATACTGCAAAGCAGAAAACCCAAAGAAAGGGTATTTCCTTATGCAACAAGAAAGCAAAAAAACAATAGAGCGGGCAAAGCCCACCTTCATGGGGAAGATCCCCCAGGCGGTTTGGGCGTATTTTGCTCTCCACGGGGTTAGCAAGGAGGAGGTTCTGCTGGGAATGTCCTGCGACCTTTCCGCCGACGGCACTTATCTGGATGCCTACGTTCTCCTCACCGAGAAGGCGTTGTTCGTCTCGGAGGGCGGGCTGACCTTCACCCGAGATACGGAGAGCCGCCGCAGAACGGAGCTTTACGATGCTCCCGCCCCTGCCAGATACGAGCTCTCCCGCATCGAAAAGCCCACGCCGGAGGTCACCCTGTCCGTGGGCAGAGCGGTCTGCAAGTTAGAGGGCGAGGAGTATCCTCTCTTCGGCTTCTCCTCCACCTACAAGCACGATGCCACCGTGCTTTGCCGCGCCATCGAAGAGCTGCAGGAGCAGGGCTTCATTTCGGAAAGTCTTCTGAAGGAAGAAAGCGCGGAGCATAAGATCTGCCCCAAATGCGGCAGACGGTTCCCCGACAAGGGCAGACGGTATTGCCCCGCCTGCTTGGAGACTGCGGGCTTGGCGTTGCGCTTGGGGAAAATGTTCCTAAAATATAAATGGTTCATGCTGATGATCTTTATGACCTTGGGCTTGAACGTTGCCTTGGCCTTGATCGCTCCCTATATCAGCAACAGCGTGCTGTACGCCGACGTACTCACCGAGGGGGGCAAGCTGTATGGCAAGATCGGCGCTTTGGTGCTGGTTTTGGCGGCGGTGCGGTTGCTTTCCTTGGTGGTCAATCTGATCACGGGGATCATCAACACCAAGGTTTCGGCAGAGGTCACCTGCGATCTGAAGAAGGACATCTTCTCCTCCTTGGGCAGACTTTCCCTCTCCTTCTTCACCAACCGACAGACCGGCTCTCTGATGACCCAGATCAACTCCGACTCCACCACCATTTATTGGTTCTTCTGTGACGGCTTCCCCGCCCTTTGCGGGCAGGTGATCCAGCTTTCGGTGCTGTTGGTGGTCATGTTCACCCTGAACGTGGAGCTGACCCTGTACACCTTCGTCACCATCCCCCTGTTCTTTGTCAGCTTCCGTGTCATCGGACGGCTGTTTGAAAAGCTCTACGCCAGAAACTGGTCCCGCCGTTCCTCTTATAACTCCTTGATCTCCGACGTGATCAACGGCATCCGCGTGGTGAAGGCCTTCTCCCGCGAGGATGCGGAAAAGGAACGCTTTGCCACCCGCAGCCGGCTGGCGGCGGACGCGACCCGTGAGCTGGAATACACCGCTTCCCGCATTTACCCCTTCCTGCAATTCGCCTTGAAGATCGGCTCCTACGTGGTGTGGATCATCGGCGGTCTGCGGGTGATGGGAGGCGAGATGGATTTCGCCACCTTGATGACCTTTGCGGCCTATTTCTCCTTGGTGTACGCCCCCATCGAGATGCTTTCCGACATCACCAACTGGTGGAGCGACTGCCTCAACGCTCTCAAGCGTCTGTTTGACATCAAGGACGCCAAGGTAGAAGTCGTCGAAGCGGAAAACCCCAAGAGCCCCGATCTGAAGGGGGAGCTTGCCTTTGAGAACGTTTCCTTCTCCTACGTGGAAAACCGCAAGGTGATCAAGAACGTGTCCTTCACCGTGCCCGCGGGCAAGACCTTGGGCATCGTGGGGCAAACCGGTGCGGGCAAATCCACGTTGGCCAATCTGATCACCCGTCTTTACGACCCCGACGAGGGCAGAGTCACCATCGACGGCGTGGACGTGAAGGAGCTTTCCTTCGATTGCCTGCGGAAGAGCATCGCCATCGTTTCCCAGGAGACCTATCTGTTCAACGGCTCTATTATTGATAACATCCGCTACGCCAAGCCCGACGCCACCTACGGGGAGGTGCTGGCCGCCTCCAAGGCTGCCCACGCCCATGATTTCATCATCAAATTCCCCGACGGCTACAATACCCGCATCGGGCTGGGAGCAAGACAGCTTTCCGGCGGCGAACGCCAGCGTGTCTCCATCGCCAGAGCCCTGCTGAAGGATCCTAAGATCCTGATCTTGGACGAGGCCACCTCCGCCATGGATACCCAGACGGAACGGGATATCCAAAAAGCCCTCACCGAGCTTTCCCGCTCCCGCACCACGGTGATGATCGCCCACAGACTTTCCACATTGCGAGATGCGGATTCTCTCATTGCCATCGAGGACGGCAAGCTGATGGAATCCGGCACCGCTTCCGAGTTGATGGAACAAAAGGGCGTGTACTACAAGCTCTATACCCTCCAAGCGGAAGCCCTGAAGAACGTGGGCATTGGAGAAGAGTGAGGAATCTGCAGTTTTTGATCCCTGCCACCACGGCAGGGGTCTTTTTTTGCGGAGCTGACCCACTGCGGAGTGAAAGCTTTGTGAGCATACTCAGTCAGCTTGTCATCCTGAGCGAACGCGAAGCGTGAGTCGAAGTTTTGCGGAGAAAACAAGGTGCGTTAGCACCGTTCGGAGCAAAACCGAGACCTGCGACAGCAGGTTGAGGGATATGAGACGAGTTTGATGTGCCTTTCCGAGGGTGAAGAACTGTTTATTGGTAACAAAGGGAACGGGAAACGGCTGTAAAAAAATGCAAGCATTTTCGAAAGAGATTCCCATACCCTCAAAAAATGCAAGCATTTTTTGCCTTCCGTTCGGGTTTACACCACTCACGGAAGTTCGGCGTGCGCGGAGATGTAGTCACATATGGAGCCATGACGGTTCGATCCCGCGCGTGCTCAGGGTGACAAGTAGCCACGGCAACTTGCTTAAGGAAGACGCATCGAAGTGGGAAGGGCGTTCTCCCCCTTCTGCCGCCTATGCCCGCCTCTCCAACGAAACAAAGCCGACACACCGTGCCGGCTTTTCTTTATGAACTTAAAGCGCGAAAAAGGTCTTTCCGGAGGGGAGGGTCACGGTCTTGCCGCCCTTTACGTCGGAGATCACAAAGCCTTCCTCCGCATCGGGACGGAGGGTGGGCAGAGGCTTTTTGGACAATGCCTCCAAAATGTCGCAGGCAACGGCGGAAGCGGTGGGCAGAGAGCCCGCGCCCTGACCGTAGAATACCGTCTCA